>NZ_JBJXBN010000004.1:0-250550 GCF_046116915.1 Collinsella sp. wc0583
GTCGCAGCCCCGACCCGCGGTCACGAGCGGGGGCTCCTGTCGTTTCCGTGCCCCTGGATTGGGTCATAGTGTCTGACTTATGCTCAACCGGCAACGTTTTCGCGCTTGTCAAGATGGTCATTGGGGACGTTCTTAAACGACTAGTCATTCAAGAACGTCCCCAATGACTACCTGCAGAATGAGCGTGGATAATCTCCCGTTTTTGGCTCGGTGACGGTCTCAAAGTGGGAGATTATCCACGCTCGTTTGGCAAGTGTCCGAAAATCCACGGTTGCCCGCCTTGGATCGTATTGCCCGTGGTCGGCAGCCGGGCGACGCCGGTCCGCGTGGCGGCGTATAATCGGCGGCAGATGACTTGGACGTTAGGAAACCATGACCGATAGCATGCAGCAGATGGCGCTTGACACGCTCGGCGCCTATTTTGGCTACACCTCGTTTCGCCCGGGGCAGGACCGCATGGTCGATGCGATCCTTGCCGGTCGCGATGCGCTGGGTGTTATGCCCACGGGCGCCGGCAAGTCCATTTGCTACCAGGTGCCCGCGCTTATGCTGCCCGGCATTACCTTTGTGGTGAGTCCGCTGCTGTCGCTTATGGAGGACCAGACCCGCGCGTTGCTCGCGGCGGGTGCGCGACCCAGCTATCTCAACTCCAGTCTTACTCCGGCCCAGCAAAACACCGTGCTCAAGCGGGCGCGCGAGGGCCGCTACCAGCTTATGTACGTGGCGCCCGAGCGCCTGCTCGAGCCGCGCTTTTTAGCCTTTGCCCAGGAGGCCGCGGGTTCCGCCGGCATTGGCGTGCCGCTCGTGGCTATTGACGAGGCCCACTGCGTGAGCCAATGGGGCCAGGATTTCCGCCCCGCCTACCTGCAGATTCGCGAGTTCATCGATTCCCTGCCGCAGCGCCCCATCGTGGCGGCCTTTACCGCCACGGCGACTGAGCGCGTGCGCGCGGACATTCAGCAGATGCTCGGACTGCAAAACCCCGCGACCGTGGTGACGGGCTTCGATCGCAAGAACCTCTACTTTGGCTGCGAGGAGATGGGCGACAAGGCCAAGGCCGCGTGGGTGCGCGACTATGTGATCGCGCATTCGAGCGAGAGCGGCATCGTGTATTGCTCGACTCGCAAGACGGTCGATGCGCTGGCCGCGGAGCTTGCCGAGGCACTGGGCCCCAGCGGCATTCGTGTGGGGCGCTACCATGCCGGCATGGGCAACGACGCCCGCCGCCAGAGCCAGCGTGCCTTTATCGACGACGACATCCAGGTGATGGTTGCCACCAACGCCTTTGGCATGGGCATCGACAAGCCCAACGTGCGTTACGTGATTCACAACAACGTGCCCGAGAGCATCGAGGCCTACTACCAAGAGGCGGGTCGCGCCGGCCGAGATGGCGACCCGGCCAGCTGCCATCTGCTGTGGAACGGTAACGATTTCCGCATGCGGCGCTTTTTGATCGACCGCGGCGATGCGGCCGACGAGGCGCTTGACGACGAGCAGCGCGCGTGGGCGCTCCAGAACCGTTATCGCCTGCTCAGCCAGATGGAGGGCTACTGCAATACCACCGGCTGCCTGCGCGAATACATGCTGCGCTACTTTGGCGACGAAGCCGCGGCCGAGCATGCGGTTGCGGCTGCTGCGGGCGGCACCACAGACGACGCCGAGGGCTGCGGCAACTGTAGCAACTGCCTCACGCAGTTCGAGGTCGAGGACGTCACCGATATGGCCCGCGCCGCCGTGCGCTATGTGGCCACGCGCCCCATGCGCTTTGGCAAATCGCTGGTCGCCGACGTGCTCCATGGCGGCAACACCGAGCGCATTCGCCAGATGCATCTGGACGAGGACCGCGGCTACGGTGAGCTGTCGAGCGAATCGGTCGGGCGCATCAAGGACATCATCGGCCAGCTGTGCGGCCGCGGTTATCTGGCCACCTCGCAGGGGCAGTACCCGGTCGTGGGACTGGGTCCGCGTGCCGGCGAGGTCGAGGACGAGGCGTTCGCCTTTACCGTTAAGCGTCGCGCGTCCAAGCGCAAGGCCTCGGCCCGCGCCCGCCGCGCCGTCGATCTGCTGCGCGAGGAGGCCGAGCTGGATCAGCGCCCGCGCGTTGGCGACGATACCGAGCTGTTCGAGCGCCTGCGTGCCCTCCGCAAGGAGATCTCGACCGAGCTGGAGATGGCGCCGTATATGGTCTTTTCCGACAAGGCCCTGCGCGGCCTGTGCCGCCTGCGTCCGCAGACGCGCGAGGAGCTGATCCAGGTCAACGGCATTGGCGAGAAAAAAGCCGACGCCTTTGGCGAGCAGTTTATGGCGGCGATTGAAGAATTTGAGTCCGAGCATGCGCGGGATGGAGTGTAACGATGGCATTCGACGATAAAACCGACCGCACTGACGTGCCCGCCGTGCCGCTGTACCAGCAGGTCATGGTCGACCTAAAGGGCGAGATCGCGCGCGGCGTGTACCCCGCCGGCTCGCGCATCCCTGCCGAGATGGAGCTCGCGAAGTCCTACGGCGTGGGGCGCATCACCGTGCGCCGTGCCATCGAGGAGTTGTCGCGCGCGGGGTATCTCAACCGCCAGCAGGGGAGGGGCACGTTTGTGTGCGCCCCCAAGCTCAAGCGCAAGATTCGCCAGAAGGGTGACGTCCAGAGCTTTACTGAGGGTTGTGCTGCCAACGACATGGTGCCGGGTGCGCGTCTGGTGTCGCGCACGGTGGTCGCGGCGACGCACGAGGATGCGGCGTTCTTTGGCGTGGAGCCCGGCTGCGAGCTTATCGTGGTCGAGCGCGTGCGCACGGCCGACAGCATCCCCGTCATGCTCGAGAACAACGCCTTTGTGCTTGCCGACCATCCCTACCTGCAGACGCTGGCCGACGAGGACCTCACCGATAACTCAATCTTTGCGCTCGTTGCCGAGCATTCGGGTCGCGCGCCGCTCAAGTCCGACCCCTGCACCGTGGAGATTGCGCTTGCCGATACTCAGACGGCCCCGCTGCTGGAGGTGCCGGTCGGCGAGCCTCTCTTCTATATGGAGGCCTACTTTACCGACGCCGGCGGGCGCCCTCTACTGCTCGGCCGCCAAAAGATCGTGGGCTCGCGCTACGTCTTCGACATCTAACGTCCACAGATAGAACAACATAGAACAAATTTGCTGAGATGACTTCACGGGCGTTGTTACACGTGCTATAAATAGGACAACATAGAATGACAGCAGGTACGAGCTGTCGTCGTTCAAAGCCGTCCCACAAGGAGGAGCATCAGCATGAACGCACATGATCTGGTTCAGGAAATCATCGAGCGCAAGGGCAAGATCGAGAACGTCTTTTGGATCGCTTGCGGCGGTTCGATGATCGATCTCATGCCGGCCAACGAGCTGCTCAAGCGTGAGGCCACCACGTTTACCTCGACGGTCTACACGGCGCGCGAGTTTTGCCTGATGGCTCCCAAGAGTCTTGGCGAGAAGTCGCTCGTCATCGCCTGCAGCCACAGCGGCAACACGCAGGAGGTCGTCGACGGCTGCGAGATGGCGCTGGCCGCCGGTGCCGAGGTCATTGCCCTTACCGACTGCGAGGGCTCAAAGATCGACAACGGCAAGTGGACTACCTGGGTCTATCCGTGGGGTGAGGGCGTGTCGCAGGCTGAGGTGCCGCAGGGCATTGGCGCTCTGATCGCCGCCGAGTTGCTCGACCAGCAGGAAGGCTACGAGTCACTCGCCGACATGTATGAGGGCCTCAAGCAGATGGATGCGCTGCTGCCCGCCGCCCGTGAGAAGGTCAGCGCCGAGCTGGGCGCCCGCTTTGCCGAGCTCTGCCAGCAGCACAAGTTCTTCTATATCCTGGGCTCCGGCCCCAACTTTAGCCAGACCTATGCCATGGCGATTTGCTCGCTCATGGAGATGCAGTGGCAGCACTGCTGCTACATCCACTCCGGCGAGTACTTCCATGGCCCGTTCGAAGCCACCGAGCCCGGCGTGTTCTACTTTGTGCAGCTCGGATCGGGCGAGTGCCGCCCCATGGAGGAGCGCGCTCTTGCGTTCCTCAACACGCACACCGATACCGTCATGGTGCTCGATGCGCTCGAGTACGGCGTGGGTGACGTGCCTGCCAGCGTGCGTTCGTACCTGGAGCCGATCTTCTTCTACAACATGAGCTGCGAGCTGCGCGCCGCCCGCGGAAAGGTGTTCGACCACAGCCCCGAGATTCGTCGCTACATGGGCATCGAGCAGTACTAGGTAACGGGAAAAGCATTCACCTTCGATTCGCAAGCGTGTCGTTTGAGTCAAAAAGCGGGCCGCGCCGGGGATTTCCGACGCAGCCCGCTTGGTATTGCGCTTAGATTCACGAGGTGTCGCGGCAACCGACGCTTACTTGGCGTCGTATGCCTCGGCTTCCCACCAGTCGAGCTGGGCGATGTTGTCGCGGATGTGCTGGCAGCTCTTGTGGAAGCCCTCGAGCTCATACTCGGAAAGGTCGAGCGTGTAGACCTCCTCGACGCCCTCGGCGCCGATCACGCACGGCAGGGAGGTGAAGATGCCCTCCTCGCCATACTGGCCGGTCATGAGCGTGGAGGCGGAAAGCACGGCGTGCTCGTTGTGCAGAACGGCGGCGCAGACGCGCGCGGCGGAGTTGGCGACGGCGTACTCGGTGCACTGCTTGCCCTGGTAGGTCACATAGCCGCCCTTGCGTGCAAGCTCCTCGACCTCCATGTGGTCGAAGGCGTACTTGTCGGGGTTCTCGGCCTGAAGCTCGTTGAGGCTCTTGCCGGCGATGGTTGCGGCCTTAAAGGCGGCCAGCTGGCTAAAGCCGTGCTCGCCGATCATGTAGGCGTCGATGGACTTGGGGCTCACGCCGACCTTCTTGGAGATCTCGGTGCGCAGACGGGCGGAGTCCAGACCGCAGCCCGAGCCGATGATCTTCTTGGGATCGTAGCCGGTCAGGTGCCACAGCTCGGTGCACACGACGTCGCAGGGGTTGGAGATGCTCACGAAGATGCCGTCAAAGCCGGCGTCGACGATGCGCTTGGCAAAGGTGCGGGCGGCGTCGGTGGTAAAGAACAGCTCGCCGTCGCGGTTGCCGGCGGCCAGCGCGACCTTGCCGGCGGCGTTGACGATGACGTCGCAGCAGGCAAGTTCCTCGTAGTGGTCGTAGCAGTTGACGATCTTGGTGTTGTACGGGACAAACGAAAGGGAGTCGCGCAGGTCCTGGACCTCGGACGTCACCTTGGCCTCGTTGATATCGCACAGGTACAGCTCATCGGCAATGCCCTGCATGAGCAGGCTGTTGGCGACATGTGCTCCTACGTGGCCCTGGCCGACCACACCGATCTTACGCGTCTGGTACATATATGTATCCTTTCGGCCGAGTTTTTCGCGTCGAACCATTGTAGCGTCCTGTTGCCACTTTGCTAGGCTAAAGCGCTATAGATTTTTGGGCATGCCTTAATCTCTACTTTTGGAGCGATTTGGGCCGCTGACGGTATCGCTGGGCGATGTGCTCGCGCGGATGGCGCTGGTCGTTGTACCATAGCTGCAACTGACTCGTAAGGAGCATCCATGCCCATTCGCATCCCCGACGCCCTCCCTGCCGCCGCGCAGCTCGAGAGCGAGAACATCTTTGTCATGACCGAGTACCGGGCGCTGCACCAGGACATCCGTCCGCTGCGCGTGCTCATCCTCAACCTCATGCCCACCAAAATCGCTACCGAGACGCAGATCATGCGCAAGCTCTCCAACACGCCGCTGCAGGTGGAGGTGGACCTGCTGCGCACCAAAACACACGAGGCCACGCACGTGAGCGCCGGCCACCTGGAGACGTTCTACCGCACGTTCGACGACATCCGCGACATCCACTACGACGGCCTGATTATCACGGGCGCCCCGGTGGAACAGATGCCGTTCGAAGAGGTCGACTACTGGCCCGAGCTCTGCCAGATCATGGACTGGTCTACCACGCACGTACACTCTACGCTGCACATTTGTTGGGGCGCACAGGCCGGTCTGTACCATCATTACGGTATCCAGAAGTATGACCTGCCGGCAAAGGCGAGCGGCGTGTTCGAGCATTATCTGGTGAAGCCGCAAAGCCCGCTGGTCCGCGGCTTCGACGACCGTTTCTATGCCGTGCATTCGCGCAACACCGATGTGCGCCGCGAGGACGTGGAGGCCGAGCCGCAGCTTGAGGTCGTGGCCGTGTCCGACGAGGTGGGCCTGTACATCGTCAAGTCGACCGACAGCCGTCGCTTCTTTGTCTTTGGCCATCCCGAGTACGACACCGATACGCTGCGCCTGGAGTACGAGCGCGATGTGAAGCGCGGGCTCAACCCGGAGGTGCCGGCGCATTACTTCCCGGGCGACGACCCCTCCGCCGAGCCGCGCAACGTCTGGCGCAGCCAAGCTCAGCTGTTCTACACCAACTGGCTCAACTACTACGTCTACCAGACCACGCCCTACGACCTGGCCCGCGCCGGCGAGGAGCACTAGGCTGCGATGGTACTGCTGTAGCCGTGGCTGATATGGCGGCGATTAGGCGCTGATGATGTGGGGTAGCGGCAGGTCGTGAGCGTCGGTGGGAACGCGGTCGACACGCTGCTCGTCAAAGGCGATGCCGATGATTTGGCATGCGGGCGAGAGCATGGGCAGATAGCGGTCATAGCAACCGCCGCCGTAGCCCAGGCGCGCGCCGGTTTGGTCGAAGGCCACGAGCGGCACGACGATCATGTCGAGAACATCGGCAGGCACGATAGGGAAGCGGTCGCTGTCGATGTCCATGGCCGTGAAGGCCCGCGTGGGGTGGGCGATAAACGGAGCCGCGGACGCATCGTCGACAGCAACTGCCCGCATGCACATGCGCTGGCCACAAGCTGTGGCTTCGGCTGCCGAGAGCATGCACGGATAGGCTACGCGCCGGCCGCGCACGGCGGCCGCAGCGGCAAACGCGGCAGGATTGACTTCGGAACCCATCGCGGCATAGACGGCAACGGTGTGCGGTGCCGCGGGATCCGAGCGACCCAGTCGCTCAACAAGCCGCGCACAGATAACGGCAGACTTCGCCGCCCGCACATCCAAATCAATCGCATCGCGCCGGGCAATCACCGCTCGCCGCAATTTAGCCTTGTCCATCCCAACCTCCTCTAGCAAACCTGCCAAAAAGGGACAGGTTTATTTTGGCAGGTTTTATCTGGGCAAACAGCAAAACAACCACGAAGGGGATACATGCACCTTCGTGGTGGTCTGTGCTGTGATGGGTGTCTGCGGCGGTTTGTCTCGATCTGTAACAGTAACTCGGCAAAATTGGACTTAGATGTTACAGATTGAGACAAAGAGCTGGTGCCGTTCGGGAACGTCTCGATCTGTAACATCTGGAGCCGATATTGCCGTCTAGATGTTACAGATCGAGACAAACCGCCGCGGTGGGCTGCGCCGCCTCGCCCAAGCCGCAGAAAAAGGTCGATTTTCAGGCATGTCCTAAAAATCTACCTTTGTGCCTTAGCCCAGCAGGTCGATGACGTTGAAGCCGGCGTTGCTCTTGGCGATGACGTCGCGGCCGCCAAAGACGCAGGTGGGTGACTCGGCTGCGATGCGCGTTACGTCGGCGCCGAGCGAGCGAAGCTCACCGGGCGTGGCGGCGAGCATCTGGGTGCGGCGCTCCTCGCGCGCATGCGGATCGAGCCCGGCCAGGTAGGTCGTGTTGCGGCGCTTGGTGAGCGCGTACGGCTTCACCGGCGCGTCCATGCCGCTCACGCAGCTCACGATAAAGCCCTCAAAGGCGGCCTCGTCGGGATCAAAGCTGCCGAGCCATTCGCCCGCGCGCGCCACGCGCTCAATCGAGGGGTCGATTGCCGGGTCGCGGTAGGTGTAGAACGCCGCCTGACGCTCGCCGGCCGCGCGGAATCCGCAGCCGTACGCGCCGCCCTTAACGCGGATCTCGTTCCACAGATAGTCGTAGGAGAGCGCGTTGGCGGCAACCGCCCAGGCGCCCGTCACGTCGATGCCCAAGCGACGCGGGTCGCACGCGCTTGCCGCAAAACAGATGTCGCTGGGGATGACAAAGGCCTCGTGGCGGTCGCACGGCGTCGGCACCACGAGCGCGTTGCGGCCGGCATCGGCGCCGTCGCCAGCGCCCAGCTCCAGGTCGCCCGCGGCGGCCCAGTATGCGTTAAAGTCCTCGTCGCTGCCGGTAAAGCTCGCCAGGCAGCCATCGGCCACAAAGATGCGGCCTGCCAGCTCGGCAAGCTTGGTACGCAACCCGTTCACGCGCTCGTCAAAGTGGTCGAGCAGGTCGCGCAGGAACAGATAGAAGTCCACGCCCGAAAGCTGCTCGCGCACCACGGCCGAAGGCGAGCTGTAGCTCATCGCGCGACCGAGCGCCGCCGAGTGGCCGTTGTTGATAAAGCCCTGCTCAAGCCCAATGCGAATCTGTGTGAGCACGTCGCGCACGCGGTCGGCGTCGGCATCTGCCAAAAGCGTGCTCGACCATACCTCGCGCGGCAGACTCGCCAGCGCATCGATTTTCTCGGACAGGGCGCCGGCGCTCACCAGCAGGTAGGGGCGCACGCCGTCCACTTCGGGCTGCGTCATGACCTCGGTCGTAAAGCTCAAAAAGCCGAGCTTGCCAGCGAGCAAGTTGTCGAGTTCCTCGGCCGAGTGCTCGCGCGTGGGCAGCTGCTTAAGCAGGCGGCAGAGCAGTGTCACATAGGGCAGGTCCTCAAACGCGACGCAGTTCAGGTCGAAATACTGCATGGCGTAGGCCAGACGGTTGGTGGGGATGCCGTGGCGCAGGCAGGGGATGGGCACGGTCGTGTCCACGATCAGTGGCGGCTCGGGGCGCGCCTCGCCAATGTCGGACACGCGCAGGCGCGGCAGCGTGGCCTTGGCCTCGGGTGTGTCTTCCGCCTCCTGCGCGGCACGCAGCGCGGCCGTGCGCTCGACCACGTCGGTCAGCTCGGCATCGGTCATGGCATCGCGCTTGGCTGCCAGCTCGGCGGCCTCGGCACCCTCCGAACCCTCGGCGGCGTCCACCGGCACCAGCTCGACCAGTGCCATGTGGTCGTTTTCCAGCACCAGCTCGCGCAGCAGGTCCTCAAAATAGCTGCCGTCCAGCTCGCTACGCAGCTCCCCGTACACCGGGCCGTACTTGAGCGCCAGCGTCGCGGCGTCGTCATCGTAGAGCCAGGTGCTCAGCGCGTCGCACGCAATGGCCACGCCGTCGGCGATGCCATAGTCACGCTGGCGCAGGTCGTACTCGTTGCTGCTGATGATGGCTTCCAGACGCTCGCGCGGAACTCCGTGCTCGCACAGGTCGCGGCAGGCGTCCTGGAACACGCGACGCAGCTCGCGCGCCACACCGGGCTGTGCGTTTTGCAGCATGATGAGCTCGTAGGGCTGCAGGCTCTCGGCCGCGGTGTAGCTCACCACGTTGCCGCCCAGGCCGGCGGCCAGAATGGCCTTCTTAACCGGCGCTTCGTTGGAGCCCAGCAGCGCCTCGAACAGGATATCCGCCGCGATCGTGCGCTTGCGGTCGAGCGCGCTGCCCAGCACAAGGCCCAGGCCCACCAGGGCGTTCTCGGGTGTGGTGGCCATCTCGATGCGCTTGTACTCGCAGGTCACGGGCGCCTGCGCGTCCAACGGATTGGGCGCCAGCGTGGACGGGTCCTCGCCGGCGGCAACGGCAGCGTCCATGCGGCGGCTCGCGGCACTCGGCTGCGACAGATAGCGCTCGTCCAAAAAGGCCAGTGCGCGGTCCACGTCCAGGTCGCCGTAGAGCGTGATGTAGGAGTTGGAGGGATTGTAGTGTCGCGCGTGCGTGTCCAGGAACTGCTCGTAGGTGAGCGCGGGAATCGCGCGCGGGTCGCCGCCGCTCTCGTGCGCATAGGCGGTGTCGGGATAGAGCGCGGCGTTGACGGCATCGTCCAGCACGCTCATGGGATCGGACAGCGCGCCCTTCATCTCGTTGAACACCACGCCGTTATAACGCAGCGTGCCCTCGTGCAGGCTCGCGGCGCTGCTGTCGCCGTCGCCCTCCGGCAGGTCCAGTTCGTAGTGCCAGCCCTCCTGCTCAAAAATGGTGGGCTTGGTATAGATGGCCGGGTTGAACACCGCGTCCAGGTACACGTCCATCAGGTTGTACAGATCCTGCTCGTTGGTGGTGGCAACGGGGTAGATGGTCTTGTCGGGGTAGGTCATGGCGTTGAGGAACGTCTGCATGGAGCTCTTGATCAGGTCGACAAACGGCTCCTTGACGGGAAACTTGGCCGATCCGCACAGCACCGAGTGCTCAAGAATATGGAACACGCCGGTGGAATCGGCCGGCGGCGTCTTAAAGCCAATGGCAAAGGCCTTGTTTTCGTCGTCGCACGCCAGGTACAGCAGGCGAGCGCCCGAGGCAGTGTGTCGCAGCACGTAAGCGTCCGAGTCGAGCTCGGGCACGGTCTCGCGGCGCTCGACGGCAAAGCCGTGGCAGGTAGTGCCGGGCACCAGCAGTGCAGCGGCTGCGGCGCGCGGGTCGGTTGAGGTGGTGGGCATATGCAGTCTCCTTTGACGCCCCAGCGGGGGCGAATCGAGTCGAATCCACGAGAGTATACCCATATGGGGCCGCGGCTCTGCGGCGAACTGGAGACGATGCCAGCGGATTGGGTAAAGGCCCCGCGTGCCCGCCGCGCGAGCGTGGAAACTTGGACGCCTATCGAATGAGAGTGGATTTTCGGACGGAATCAGCCTCAAAACGCCCAAATACCGTCCAAATATCCACCCTCATTTCCCGACCGTCCAAAATCCACGCTCATCCGCCGCCCGCACATCTCTCATCTCTCATTCGTCACGAATACGAGAGATAACAGAAAGACGAGAGATAAATATGAGAGATAACTGAGCAGCAAAGAGACAAGCAATCATGGTATTATCTCAATACCGATTGTTCTACCAGCAAAAACATGTTTATATGAAACAGATGGCAGACATCTTATCTTTTATCTCTCACTCATCTCTAATATGAGAGATAACAGAAAGATGAGAGATAATTACGAGAGATAACTGAGAGACGAAGGAAATTCATTCGCGGCATTCTTCGCAGAACCGAGCGAAAGGACGTGCAGATGAACGAAAACGAACTGACCGGTCTGCTCGAGTCTTTAAGGCGCATGGGCTCGGACGATCTTAACGTCGAGGTCAAGGAGAGCGCCACAACGCTTTCCCGCGACGTATGGGAAACGGTCAGCGCTTTCGCAAACACCGCCGGCGGCATCATCGTGCTCGGAGTGAGCGAGC
Source organism: Collinsella sp. wc0583 (assembly GCF_046116915.1). NCBI lineage: Bacteria > Bacillati > Actinomycetota > Coriobacteriia > Coriobacteriales > Coriobacteriaceae > Collinsella > Collinsella sp. wc0583. Next base: position 11,253 of record NZ_JBJXBN010000004.1, read on the forward strand.
GCGCGGGTTTTGTCCCAGTTGCAAACTTTGAGACCGAGAAAGTGCTCAACCAATTCGTGGCGGGCATGGGTGATGCGGGCGGTCGCGGAAAGCTGGCCAATCCGCCCAAATACACCATTGAGCGCGTGGAGCTCCAGGGCACCGTGGTTCTGGTCATCACGATTGAGGAGCTCGACCCGTCGAGCAAGCCTTGTTATGTCATAGAGCGGGGCGCTCAAGGTGGCAGCTACAAACGCATCGATGACAAAGATGTCCCGCTTTCGTCGACCGAGGTGCTCGCATTGGCGTCATACGGTCGAGCGACTCCGAGCGATCGCGACGCGGTGGCGGGCGCGGGCGCGGACGATCTCGACGAGGCGCTGGTCGACCGTACGATAGATCGGGCTTTCTCGTTGACGCCTCGGGCAATGCGCGGCGCGCCGGACAAACAAACGAAGCTGGAGCGCCTAAATTTCCTTGATTCCCAGGGCAATGTTACCAAGGCTGGACTCCTAGTTGCGGGCACCTACCCTCAGCAGTTTTATCCCAAGCTCTTTATCGACATGGCTGTCTATGCGGGGACCCGGAAAGGCACGGCGGGATCGCTGAGGTTCATGGACCGCACAATCTGTGAGGGAACGTTGGGCGAGATGATCTCGGATGCCGTCGCGGCCGTCGCCAAGAATTTGCGGCGAACCTCGACCGTCCAAGGCGTCTCGCGTGTCGACTCGCTGGAGATTCCCGAGGAGGTTCTGCGCGAGGCAATCGCCAACGCCGTAATCCATCGAGAATACGGGGATCGGTTCTGTGGACAATCGATTACCGTCGACGTCTTTGACGATCGTGTCGAGGTGACGAATCCTGGCGGCCTTTACGGGGGAAAGACTCGCGAGAACTTGTTTGACGGCAGCTCCCGATGCCGTAACGCGACGCTTGTGAAGCTCATGTCGATTGTCCCGCTGCCGGATGGCGCAGGTTCGCCGGCTGAGGGCAATGGCTCGGGCATCCCGATGATGATCGATGCCATGCGCGCGCATGGTCTGGCCGAGCCCCTGTTCTGCCCGGGGTTCGATCGGTTCAAGGTCGTACTTTACCGTTCAAAGATCGAGCCGGTCGATCATGGCGGGGGCTTAATTGTGACGGCACTCAAACACTACGGCGAGCTGGGGACGCGCGAGCTGGCAGAGCACACAGGGCTTACAATTTCCCAGGTTAGGTCGCGCGTCAACGCGCTCATTGCTCAAGGCGAGCTTGAGCCCACGGCGCCGTCGACAAGCCGCAACCGCAAATATCGACTGTCAGAGCGCGTGGAATAAATGCGTTAGTGGACGAGGCGACTCAATAATCGACCCTCGATTGGCGCCCACTAAGGTAAAGCGGTTGTTGCCCAGTCGACGGTGATGCTAAAGACTCGGCTTACGCCGGCATGGCCCCGAACCCGTCTATCAAGAACAGCCTAAGAACCAGCTTGATGACATTTCCCGGTTTGACTTCAGCCGTGCCAAAGACGCTGCGCTCGGCGAGCTCGCTGCAGTATGCATAGATGTCGCGGATAAGGTCCGCGCCCGAGAGCGTAAACATGTAGCCTGCGTCCGAAAGCGCATTGGGCGCGGCAGGCAACTTGGCCATGTGACAGAACGTTTGCAGATCGGGCGCCATAACGTTCTGGTAGTCGAGGTGGCCGTTGGCATCCTGCGCGGCAAGCTCCAATTGGCGCACAAAATCCAGCGCCGCCGCTAACACAAAGCTCGGCGTAGGCGCATTGACGTTCTGGGTGGTCGCCACAAGCCTGCCCGCTGCCTGCGTGATAAGCCAGGCGACCTCGCGCTGGCAGCGCACGGCCTTGCGCGTAACCGGCTTGATGGACGAAGAAGAAACGCTCCCCTTAGGCGGATTCGAAGCAGCCATAAGACCCTCCCATGAACGACCCGGCCCAACAAGCCCGGATGAAACACGTGCTACATCAGTATACAGGTGAGTGGGGTGGAAAAACGGAGTCGACAGCGTGAACTGCCGGCTCCGGATTGCTTGCCTTAGAGGCCGTACACTTCGACCATAGCTTCGCCAATGCGATGGGGCACGCCGGTGACGAGTGCGTTGCCCATGCAGAAGGCCCGATGGCCGTCGGTCATGCCCGTATCGGTCCAACCTTTCGGGAATCCCTGAAGCTGATCGAGCTCGTCGGGAACAAGACGGCGGAAACGGCCATCGGGACATTCGATGACGTGCTTGAAGCGGCTCGCTCCCGTGCCGCCTTCTCCTGTGAGGATGGTGCGGCTCGGCTTGTCGGTGGCATCCGGGAAGCTCATGGCTCCCTCGGAATACGTGTACGTAAAGCCTGTCTTTTTGTTAGTGCGCTCTTCGCGCTTGCTGCCCTTAAGGTAGCGCCAGTCGGGAAGCTTTTCGTCGGAGATGTAGAACTGCTCCGGGACATCAGCTTCGTCGACAAGCACGTCGCCAAGCACGTGGCGCTTACCGTGATAGTCTTCGGCAAAGTCGCAGGTCAGAACATGACAGCCCTGCATGACGCCAGCATTCTTGAATTGAGAGGTCTTTTGGCCGACGCCAAAACGAGTTGAGTTCTCGTAGGGGTCGGGTAAAACGTCGAGCTCGGACATCTCGTCGGGATAGATGGCGGGGAAGGCTTTAGCCATGACGCCGTTGTGCATGCGGTCAACGAGATCAACCTTGCCAGCGTCCTTTTCGCAGAAGATATAAACACGCTTGCGACGCTGGGGGAAACCGTATTCGGCAGAGTTGACCACGCGCCATTCGACCGTGTAGTCGAGGTCGGCAAGACAGCTTAGGATGATGGCGAAGTCGCGACCGCGTTGAGACGCGGGCGACTTGAGCAGGCGGTCGACGTTCTCAAAGAGACCGAACTTGGGCTTCTTCATTTCGAGGAAGTGATAGATGTCCCACCAGAGGACACCCTTCTTTCCTTCGATGCCGTGTGCCTGATTGAGCGGACGCGCGACAGAGTAGTCTTGACAGGGGAAGCCGCCAACGACCATTTGGACATTGGGGATTTCGATTTTGCCCGCTTCGGCTTGTTCCAAGACCCTATTAATGTCATCGTTGACAACGGAATCATCGCCGAAGCGATCCATGTAGCAACGGGCCGCGAACTGACGCGCCTTGGTTCCGGGCGGTTCCCATTGATTTGCCCAAATGGTGCGGAAGGGGCCGGCTGGTTTCATATAAAACTCGGGATGTCGAGGGTCGGCATAGCCTTCGAGACCCAAACGAAATCCACCGACGCCCGCAAAAAGCTCGGCAATATTAATCTCAGACACGTTTCTCCAATCGCTGCTGTGTCCGTTTATGGTGCTCACAACAATAGCCGATCGAGGGGACAAGATCAAGACCTCAATTTTCTGGGCGTTAGTAGTTGCTCTGAACTACTATGGGGTTAGTTGCGAGTTTCGGAGGTATCCCGTGTCCAAGAAGCGCCTAGATTTCAAGCGCATGCTTGACGATACTGATTTTTCTGACCCTTCAAGCATTGAGCGCTACGCTGCCAATCTCGACGGCATGACGTTCCGCGATATTCTCGAGCTCGGTATTGCCCCGGAAGGGGAGAGTGCGCCCAAGGACTTTGGCTCTAAAAAGTACAAAGGCGGTATGGGTACTCTTATCGAGGAGCGCTACTTTGGCTACAAGGCCAATAGCGACGACCGTCCCGATTTTCCCGAGGCGGGCGTTGAGCTCAAGGCAACGTGTTTCGATGTGCTCAAGAATGGCCGTAAGTCTGCGGGTGAGCGTCTTGTCCTGACCATGATCCCTTACGACCGTCCTGTTTCGCTCGACTATGACAATTCTCACCTCAAGACTAAGCTCAGCAATATTCTGTTGATTTATTACGGCCGAGATCGTTCTATCGACAAATATGACCAGCGTATCGAGCGCGCTGTCATGGTGCGTCTTCCCGAAGAAGACATGAAAATCATTCGCGCCGACTACGAGAAGATCATTTCCTATATTCAGGATGGCCGTGCGGACGAGCTTTCAGAAGGCATGACGACTTATCTGGGTGCTTGCACGAAGGGCGCAACTGAGGCCACAATGTGGGCGGACCAGTATTATGAATACTTCAATACCGATACGGGTGAGATTGAGCGCCATCGCGCAAAGCGTCGCGCCTTTTCCCTCAAGCGCTCGTATATGGACTATGTGCTCCATACTTATGTCCTCGGTGCTCCGCGAGTCGGGGAGAGCATTGTTCAGGACGATGGCAAGTCTATCGATTTCGAAAGTTACGTAACTGGACTTATCGAGCGCCATTACGGTGAGACCGATCGTCAAATTGCCGAACAGTATGGACTGGAGTACACGGGCAATAAGGCGCAGTGGACAACGCTTGTCTATCGCATGCTCGGAATCAAAAACAGTGCTGCCGAGGAATTCGTCAAGGCAGGCATTTCCGTTCGAACTGTTCGAGTTAACAACAGGGGGCACATCGAGCAGGCTATGTCGTTTCCGCCGTTTGAGTTCAAGCGTTTGATCGAGGAAGACTGGGAAACGTCGCCTTTTCATGCGTGCCTTGAGACCAATCGCTTCTTCTTCGTTGTGTTTCGCGAGGACCACGATGGCGTGCTGCGTCTCGACCGTTGTCTGTTCTGGGCGATGGGAGAAAACGAAATCGAAGGCCCTGCGAAAGCTTGTTGGGATGAGACGCGAAAGGTAATACGTGAGGGCGTTGAGCTCAATCCGTATCGGGATGCGAGCGGAAAGCTCAAAGTGACTAACAATCTGCCCGGTATGGCGGACAACCCAATTGTTCACGTTCGTCCGCATACGTCAAAAGCGGCTTACAAGTTTGCCGATGGAACAGAGATCGGTGACATCGCAAGGAATGCTTACGAACTGCCCGACGGGCGTTGGATGACGAAGCAATCGTTCTGGTTCAACAAGGGCTACCTGGAGCATATTCTGGGGCTGTAGCGTTTTCGCATGGGATTCTCAACGGCGTTCTGTTCGTAACGTCGCTATTAGGCTTATAGGACAAAATGTGTGTCCCGATAGAACATCCGTTTCCATCCATTAATCCAGCCAGAACGGATACGGGTCCCTGCAGTGGAGGTCCTCCCACACGGCCCTGTCGCCCCACTCCGGCCCTCCGTCCTCGCGCGACGGCGAGGCGGAGTAGACGCTGAACAGGAAGTCGATGTCCGCGTCGGTCGGCATCGTGGCGAGCTTCTCGCGCGCCGTCCTCGCGTCCCCCGAGTGCGCGTGGCACCACCAGAACACCGCCTTCACGCGCTTGACCGACGTCAGCCCCCGGTGGTTGCGCAGGACGGCCCTCAGCTGCGAGTTCACCCCTCCCTCGATCATGTTGTTGGTCGACGGCAGCGGGCCGGCCTTGGCCAGGGCGGGGTCGAGGTAGGTGAACAGCGTCCCCGCCGACACCAGCGACGACAGCGACGAGCGCGCCCGCCTCAGCCTCTCGTGGGTGTAGACCCTCCTGCCGTCCACCACGGTCCTGTCCTCCAGGAAGTCGGCCCAGAACCCGCACCAGTCGAGGTAGCGCTCGACCCAGAGCTCGGCCTGGTGCAGCGTCTCGATGCCCATGAGGTCGCGCGCGATGAGGTAGAGCTCGCGCCCCGCCTGGAGCTTCGGCCGCGTCGTCGTGTAGCGCTTGACCTGCGAGAAGGCGTGGAAGGTGCACCTCTGGACCCTGGTGCGCGGCCAGGTCTCGCGCACGGCCTTGGCGAACCCGCTCCCGCCGTCGGTGACGACCACGTCGGGCGCCGGGATCGGCGCCATGAGGGCCGACCACGCCCTCGAGTTCTCCGACCTCGCCATGTACCAGGAGACCACCCTCTCGCCGCTGCAGCATATGAGCACCACGAGGTCGCGCGCGACCCAGATCCCGTCGACGTGGAGCACGCGGTGCAGCTCGCCGTCGGGGACGGGCATGGGCCAGACCTCCCAGAACTCGGCCGTCCTGCGCCTGAAGGACCGCCCGCCGCCCGGCATCATGGCTTGCGAGTCCTTCGAGAGGAGCCACCCGAGGAACTCCTCGAGCCTCGTCGCCGTGTCGTCGTACCTCACCGTCGTCGACGCGCCGCAGGCCGTGCACCTCCACCGCTGGGACCCCGATGAGGTCCTGCCGTTGCGCTTGGTCCGACCGCCGCAGTAGGGGCAATAAACGGCCTTCATGGGCACCTCTTCCGAAAGGGTATTTAACGGTTCCGGAAAAGGTTATCTACCTGCGGGAACGATAGGCAACCGGACACACATTCTGTCCGAGCGGTTAAAAGCGGGCACGGAATTTAAACGGCTGAAAAAGGGGCATCGACCTGCGCCGATGCCCCCAACGTGGACACACTTTTTGTCCTATAAGCCCGCTATTACTGATCGCGGCTCCGCCTCGCCATTACCTATGACGAGGCGGAGCCGTAGCTTTGATGACTAAATTGCCAGTCAAGATAATCAAATGAGCTGAGATGCACCGCCCTACGCCCGCAGCGCTCCAATGGGGAACGCGTAGACATCGTGCTCGGCGCGTTATGCTTCGCACTTCCTCATTTCTATAAAGGGTTTTCTCCAACTAATTTGAAAATGGTGACGTATATGCAGCTGACGGAAAGTCAATACATGTAATATTACAAGTATCAGACTGTCAGGAGGTAATGATGGATGAAAAGCCGCTATATCTTCAGGTTGAAGACCGTTTAAAGGCGAATATTGAATCGGGTGCCTGGGGGCCTGGTGAGCAAGTCCCGGGAGAACAGATTTTGTGCAAGCAGTTTGGCGTCAGCCGCGTGACGCTGCGACACGCATTGGCGAATCTTGTAAATGAAGGCCTGATGGTAAAAGAGCATGGGCGAGGCACATTCGTTGCAGATAACGAGAGTACGTCTGCTGCTTCTGACGGACATGCACGTTCTTCTGTCAGCTTTTCCGATCTTTGCCGATTGCAGGGAAAGGAGCCGTCTGCACGGATTGTGTCCGCCTCTCTCGAAGCGGATTGTCCAAAGGAAGTGGTTTCATTTCTGGGCCTAGACAATTCGCCTGCTTTTAAGCTCTGTCGCGTTAGGTTTTCTGATGGTAGGCCGGTACTGTCCGAAACCAATTACTTTCGAGCTTCCTTCGCGTTCTTGGCCGAACACGATCTCGAAGGGTCTTTATACGAACTTTTGCAGCGCCATGGCGTGATGCCGGGGGAACTTACTCGTCGTATAGGAATTGTCTATGCGGACGATCGAGACGCTGAGCTCCTCAAGGTCGACCTTGGTTCGGCTCTGCTATTCAATAGGTCCTTCGTTAAAGATTCGGAAGGGCATCCGCTGCATGTTGCCGATCAGCATGCCATTGCCGACGATCCGGGTCTTTATCAGTTTTACGCATAGAAGCGCTTGCCGCTTACGACTCTAAACTGCCGTTCGCGGGAAAACGACAGTTTTTTCTTGACTACGCTGCAGCGTGGATTATTCTCTAATTAATACATGTAGTAGGACATGTATTAATACAAAAGGAGTAGCGATGAAAGAAGAGAAAATCGTCCAGGACCTGCTCGCCAAGGATTTCCATCCCAAGAACGTTTACTTCGTGGCTTGCGGAGGGTCTCTCCTTGCTCAGTATCCGGCCTTCTACTTGATTCAGCGCGAGGGCAAGGGTATCGACGCACAGATGATTACGAGTAACGAATTCGTGCACGCCACCCCGAAGGCCCTGGATGAGAACTCCATTGCCGTATTCTGCTCGCTCTCGGGAACCCCCGAGACCATGGTGGCGACCGAGGTCGCGAAGAATGCCGGGGCGATTACGATTGCCTATTGCCATGATCCCAATGCCAATATGAGCAAGATTGCTGATTACCACGTCCCCTTTAACACAATCTTTAATCCCGAGACTAAATATATGGAGAGCAACGCCGCTCCTATTCTCAAGCTCGCCTTTGAGATCCTCTCTGCTTTCGATGGCTATGAGTATCTGAATGACGCTAACGCGGCGTTTGATATGTTGCAGGACGTTGTGAATGAGGTCGTTCGTTATATCGAGCCCCGCGCGCAAGAATTTGCCCGTTCGCACAAGGACGATAAGATTATCGTACCGCTTGCTGGCGGCCCTGCCCTGGGTGTCGGCTATGGTTTCTCCATCTGCAGCTTGATGGAGATGCAATGGGTCCATGCGCCCCTCATCAATACCGGCGAGTTCTTCCATGGGCCGTTTGAGATTGTGGACCGAACTACTCCCTTCGTTCTGTTTATGAGTGATGGCCGAAATCGTTCCAACGATGAGCGTGCAAAGAAGTTCCTTGATGAATATGCCGACCGCGTCACGGTGCTGGATGCGAAGGAGCTCTATATCAATCAATTCCCGGCAAGCGTCTGCGAGTTCTTCAATCACTTTGTGTTTGATGCGGCACAGCGTAGGCTCCTGTCTGCACTCGGGGATATCAGGAAACACGATCTGATGACGCGCCGTTATATGTGGCATGTCGAGTATTAAACGCCTGGTTTTATCGACTCGCTTTTAGGAATGGGTGACAATTATGATCGTCGCAACGAGGGTGGATGAGAGACTTATCCATGGGCAGGTTGCCGTATCTTGGCTGTCTGCATTAGGGGCTGATTGCATTCTTGTTGCAAATGACGAGGTTGCTGCAGATGATGCCCAACGCGCAATACTGAAAATGGCAAAGCCTTCTGGATGCAAGCTTGTAATAAAAGGACTTGATGATTCGATTGCGGCGATCAGAAGTGGCATAACGGACAAATACCGTCTGTTTATAGTCGTCAAAACCGTAAAAGATGCTTGCCTTCTCGCTCAAGGGTGCCCAGATATTAAGGCAATTAATCTGGGAAACGTCATACCGAGAGAGGGAACCCGACAAATTAGTCGGTGCGTTTACGTTTCTCCGGACGAAGAGAAGAGCCTTGTTGCGCTTGTTGAGGCGGGAGTCGATATCGTAATTCGGAGTTTGCCAGGAGATAAGGCATTGCGACTGGCGGAGGCTCTGTAGGCCTTTAGCGCAGCCAGATATTTGTGCTAATGAAAGGAGATGCAATGGACATTCTGTTGATCTTTCTTATTTCATGCTTTAGCTACTCGAATTGGTTTCTTGGTAAATCAATGCTTGATAGACCCCTGATAACGGGAACAATTGTGGGTCTCGCATTCGGTGATTTGGCAAGTGGCTGTATTATCGGCGCCACGATTGAGCTGGCCCTTATGGGCGCTCAGGGAATCGGAGCGGCTGCGCCTCCTGACGTGATTTCCGGTGGCATTTTGGGCACTGCGTTTGCGATCATTTCCCATTCAGATGCTGGCGCCGGCGTTGCTTTGGCAATCCCAATTTCAATGCTCGGAATGGTAATCAGGAATTTTTGCTACATCGTTCTGATTCCTCTTATTAATCGCGCTGCCGATGGATATGCCGAACGAGGAGACGTTGACGGGGTGTGCAGGACCCATCTTATCTCTAGCTTCTTCGGGTTCATTATTCCCCAGGCGCTGTATGTGACCGCAGCTTATGCGCTGGGTGCTCCGGTTATGGAAGGCGTACTTGCGGCTATTCCCGAATTTGTCCAGCATGGCTTGACGGTTGCCGCAGGCATTTTGCCCGCCCTCGGCTTTGTCATTCTGCTTAGGACTATCATGGACCGGAAATTGTTGCCTTATATGATCTTTGGATTCGTTCTCAGTGCGTATCTGGGCTTGCCAATCTTGGGTGTTTCGCTCATCGCCGCCGGAATTGTGCTGTTGATGGTATTTAAAGATCGCGAATCCGCTGTCGCTGTTACGGCTTCTGTGGAAGGAGACGACGATGAGTTCTAAAGAAGGTGGATCGAAAATCACCAAGTCCGATCTCAATAAAATTTTCCTACGCTCAATGACATTCGAGGGGTCCTGGGATTACGAGCGGCAAATGTACCTTGCGAATGCATTTACGCTTGGCCCAATTATCAAGAAGCTGTATCCGTCGAAAGAAGATCGCGCAGACGCATTGAAGCGCCATCTTGAGTTCTTTAACATCACCCCCTATCTCGCGACACTGGTTTGTGGAATTGTGACAGCAATGGAGGAGGTGAAGGCGAACGGCGGAGAAATTGGTGGAGAAGCTATCAGCAATGTGAAGACTTCGCTTATGGGCCCGTTGTCCGGCATTGGCGATTCGTTGTTTCTAACAACTTGGCGTACGGTTACTGCCGGAATTGGCTGCTCCATCGCAATGCAGGGGAACCCGCTCGGCGCTGTCCTATTTTTCTTACTGTTTAACATACCTGCACAAGCCGTGCGCTACATTTGCGCCATTAAAGGTTACGAGATGGGCAGCAAGCTACTCGTTAAGCTGTCCGAGACAAATATCATGAAACGTCTGACGAGACTGACTGGCGTCGTCGGCATGATGGCGGTGGGAGCAATGATTGCCTCAATGGTGAGCGTTACAACTCCGCTGGCTTTCGGTTCGGGCGATGAGGCCCTTGCCATTCAAGGCGTGCTGGATCAGATTATGCCATGCCTGCTTTCGGTAATCGCAACAGCTGTGATTTATTGGGTTATGGGAAAGAAGCCAAATACTGCGGTCGTTCTTGTCTCGATAGTCGTCTTTTCGATTGCATGCTCTGCGGTTGGAATTCTCTAGAGTTGATATCCTTGCTTAGCGTGAGCTGATTGCCATCCGGCTGAGTTTTGGTTTAGGCACTGCCCCCCCCTGCACTGACTCCGATGCGGGGGGGTTGTTTCTGTATTTATTCAGTCGGAGTATCGATTATCGATTGTTGGTCAGCTAAGTGTCGGCCTCTCGGTTTCCCGTTAGATATACCTTGCTACCTGCGCATACTCGATTTTCGAGCTTTGCCCTACAGGTAAATTCCCTCGAACAGGCTCTTGTGGAACTCGGCGTGATGGTCGCGTGCCCAGGTAAAGAGCGCCTGGTCAAAGTCGGTGCGCGTGGTCGGAACGCCAAAGACGCCGGCAACTTCGACGCGCACAAACTCCAGTGCCGGCAGCTTGTTGATGGCAGTGAGGGCAAACGGGGACGAGGGCTCCTCGAACAGATGGCGGCTGCCTTGCAGCGCGTCGCAACTGGTGCACGTGTTGCCGAGCGACGGGGCTTTGGAGGCTCGCGCGCCTACGGGCTTGTAGCCGCAACGCTTATGAAGGTAGTCGCGGATCTCGCCCGGCACGCAGCCAAGAGCGGGCACGATGGCGAGTGCGTTGGCGTTGGCCGTGTCGATGGCAATGTGCCCGGCTTCGTTGGGCGCGTGCGCGATGGCGATGCTCTCGTCGTTATCGGTTCGATAGGGAATGCCAAAGGCCGCGACCGAGGTCTCTTTGTGACACTTCCAGCACTCGCGCTTGCCCAGTACTAGATATATATACGGCGCTGAGGGGTCGGATCGGTCAACACCGGGCAGCCACTCGGCAAAGGGCTCGGGGTTGACGCCGCTGGGTACATACCAGATCTTCTTGGTCCGGTCCCATTTGGCGCCCAGCGCCTTGGCTTCTTCTTTGTGCGAAAAGGGGACATCGAGCTCGGTGCGCATGGCGGCTCCTTGGTGCTGCAGGTGCAAGTGGCTCAAGGATACCGCAGGGCGCAGACATCGCGGCGTTTTGCCGAGAAGCTGCGGTGCGGACTGATTGGTTATGCCGATGGATAGATCGACAAGTAGATGGTCGGCATTTGGCCAGTTGGGCGGTTGGAGCTGCCAGCGGATTTGGCGACATAAAACAAAACAGCCCAGAGGGCATAGCCTCTGAGCTGCGAACATTTGGTGGGCGTTAGAAGATTTGAACTTCTGACCTCTTCCGTGTCAGGGAAGCGCTCTCCCCCTGAGCTAAACGCCCGATCAAGGGTGCGCAAGCGCGCAAGGGATAATATAACGGAGCCTGAACTCGGTGGCAAGAACATTTTTAAAAATCGCTTACATTGTGGAATTCGGGGGCTTTGTCGCATCCATTTCAAAAGAGCCTGCTGCCGCGATTTGGCTGTCGCATAATGCAAGGCCATTGCGGTATCGAGCTATGGAAAGACGCCTGCGGAATTGTCCTACCGATAAGCGGACAAGCCTCCAGCTGGTGACTTCGCCGTGGTAAGGTAAGCCGAATTGTTTCCAGGCTGTTTCGGGGGAGTGGAATGAGCAAAGAGTGTGTCGAGCAGGTCGAAGGCGCAGGGGCTTCGGTGCCGATGACCGATATATCGAACATTGATGTGCCCGAGGGCATCGACGAGCTCAGCCGTAGCACCCGCCGCGCCTGGCGCGAGCGCCTTAACGATGCGTCGTCGCGCAAGATGATCACGGGCGTCTTGGCTACGCTGGTGGGCGGTTCGTTTTGGGGCTTCTCGGGCACCAGCGCGAGCTTTCTGTTCGATACCTACCACGTCGACACCTTGTGGCTTATGAGCGTGCGTCAGATTCTCGCCGGTCTACTCTTTATGGCCGTGGTTGTTACGCGCGACCGCGAGCGCCTGATTAAGCTCTGGACCACACCCGCCGATCGCAAGCAGCTGCTGCTCTTTACCGCCTTTGGCCTGCTGTTCAACCAGTTTTGCTATCTTTCGGCCGTGCGCCTGACGAACGCCGGAACCGCGACGGTGCTCCAGTGCCTGCAGCTCGTTATCATCATGGGCTACACCTGCGTGATCGATCGCCGCATGCCGCGTACTCGCGAAGTCATCGGCATTGGCCTGGCTCTGGGTGGAACCTTTTTAATCGCCACCGGCGGTGACCCCACCAGCCTGAATATTTCGCCGCTTGGCCTGGCAGCAGGTCTTATGTGTGCGGTCAGCGCCGCGTGTATGGCGGTGATTCCCGCCAAGATCCTGCCCGAATACGGCAGCCCCATCGTCACGGGTTCGGCAATGCTCACGGCGGGCGTGGTCTCGTGCGTCTTCGTGCAGCCCTGGGCGCATATGCCGGCGCTCGACGCTGCCGGCGTCGAGGCGCTCGCGGTGTTCGTGGTTATCGGCTCGTTTTTTGCTTACATGCTCTATATGCAGGGCGTTAAGGACATCGGCTCGGTACGTGCGAGCCTCATCGGAACCGTGGAGCCCGTCTCGGCGACCATCACCAGCGCCGTTATGCTGGGCACGGTGTTTTTGCCGACCGACCTTATCGGCTTTGCCATGATCATCGTGATGATGTTCCTCACGGTGTAGCTGGCGCCGCTGCCAAGACGGAAAAGGTGTTGTGCCGCATTTTCGCCAATTGATGTCCGTGTCTGGAGTTTAGCTGTCGATGCTCAAAATGCCATAAACTAGTAACGTTATGGACTTTTTCATTGCGACTCAATTGCGAGGATTTCTTTATGGCTGGTAATCACTTTAAGGGCAGCGATAGCGGCCGTCCTGCAGTTCCGCCGCGTCCGAACGGGGCTGGTAAGGCCGGCACGCCGGGCGGCGCTGGACAGGGCGGTTCCGGTAAGCGCGTGTCCCCGGGCGAGACAGCGATGTTTACCGCTCTGTACGAGCAGTCTCAAAAGGCAAAAAAGACCGGCCGTGCAAGAGGGAATGTCTTTGCGGGCGGTGCAACCTCCACGTCGCAGCCGAGCGGGGCTCCTTCGGTACCCGCGAACAACGCAGGTGCTGCCAACGCCGCGAATGCCGCCGGCAACGTTAATGCCGACAAGGCCGCCAACAATACTCCCTCTGCCGGTGGCGCGGGGCTTACGGGTAACCTTGGCACGATTTACACCGGCGCCTCCGAGACTGGCACGTTCGCCCGCCTGGATGATAGCGGTGCCGAGTTTGCGGGCTCGGGTTCCAAGGAAGATTATTACGATTTTGGCTTGAACTACGGTGGCGACGCTTCGCCGAGTTCGACCTCTGACGGTCTGGTCCGTCATCGCCATCGCAAGGGCGAGCGCAAAAAGCGTCACACCGGCGCCATTATTGCCGTTGTAGTCGCGGTGCTTCTCGTTGCGCTTGGCGCAAGCGGCTTTATGCTGCTTAACTCGGCAAAGACCGTAAAGAGCGAAGCGAAGGAGGCTGTCGAGATCGTCGGTGGCCTTAAGGACAAGGTCACGTCGGGCGATTTTTCGACGCTGCCTGACGACGCGAAGAAGATCGATGAGCTCTGCGACAGCATGAAGGCGGAGACCTCGAGCCCGCTGTGGACGGCGGCATCGTTTATCCCGGTGTATGGCAGTGACATCAACGCAGCCCGCACCATGATCGACGCCTTGTCCGATGTCTCGAGCAACGCGCTGGTTCCCATGGCCGACAACCTTTCGCAGGCCACGCCCGGCAAGCTGTTCCAGGACGGCATGATTAACGTGTCCGCGCTGCAGGCGGTCGCCGATTCGCTTTCCAGCAGCTCGAAGGTGTTCAAGAGCGCCAACGAGAAGGTCCAGGGCATTGGCGATACTCATATTTCCCAGGTGACCGAGCTGGTCGATAAGGCCAAGGACGGCTTTGCCACCCTCAACGGCGCGGTTGACGCGGCGGAGAAGGTCGCCCCCGTCCTTCCCCAGATGCTCGGCGCCAACGGCCAGACGCGCAACTACCTTATGTACGCCATGAACAACGTCGAGATTCGTGCCTGCGGCGGCTTTGGCGGTTCGCAGGGCCTGATTTCGGTCACCGACGGTCAGATGTCGATTGGCGAGTTTGTTCCCCGCATTGGACTCAGCGAGGATGAGGCGGTCGAGAGCGTCGACGAAGAGGATGAGGCGCTGTTCGGCAACCACAGCAACCTGTACAACTCGGGCAATACCTATTCGCCTGATTGGCCCCGCAACTCGCAGCGTGTCGCCGCGCTGTGGAAGTCCCAGTATGGACAGGACGTTGATGGCGTCATCGGTATCGACCCGGTGTTCCTGCAGTATCTGCTGGGCCTGGTCGGTAACGTGTCACTGCCCGACGGAACGGTTGTCGACGGCACCAACGCCGCAAAGGTCCTCATGCACGATGTGTACTGGAACTATCCGGTCGAGGAGTCGGACGGCATCTTTGCATCCGTCGCCAGCGCTGCCTTCGACAAGGTCCTTGGCGGTATCGGCGATGTCGATGTTACGAAGCTTGTCAGCGCCGTTGAGCGCGGTGCCGAAGAGGGCCGCCTGATCGCGTGGATGAGAAACGATGATGAGCAGAATGCCATCAAAGAGACGGGCATTGACGCTTCGCTGCCCGATCCGGATGATCCGAGTGCCGATCCCGTTGCCGGCGTTTACTTTAACAACCTGAGCTTCTCCAAGCTCGACTGGTATCTGAACGCCGACACTCAGATTGGTCAGGGCGTGAAGAACGGCGACGGCACGTGCTCCTATCGCATCACCGTTACCCTGACGAACATCATGACGCAGGAGGAGGCTGGCAAGCTGCCCGACTACGTTGCGGCGAGCGCGCCCGATGCCGCGCGTGACGACGAGCGTCTGAATGTCTCGTTGTTTGCCCCGACGGGTGGCAACATCAGTGACCTTACGGTTGAGGGTACCCAGTTTGGTCTTGGTGCCGCTACGTGGCATGGAATCCCCTTCTATTCGGGCACCGTTGACCTGCATGCTGGCGAGACGACGACGATCACGTATACGCTGACCACGTCGGCCGAGGCGGGGGACAAGCCTCTTACGCTGCGTCAGACCCCTACATGCCAGGCGGCTCGCGACAGCGCGTCGGCGTAGGGTTTTTCTGGTAGCGCAGATAATCGAGTACCATTTTGGGGCGGACAGGCAATCTGTCCGCCCCTATTTTGTAAGGAGAGCGCATGAAGTACTTTGGCACCGACGGCTTTCGCGGTGAGGCCAACGTTGGGCTGACGGTAGAGCACGCTTATAAGATTGGCCGTTTTGTGGGCTGGTATTACGGCGCCAACCGCGAGCGCAAGGCACGCGTCATCGTGGGCAAGGACACGCGTCGCTCGAGTTATATGTTCGAGGCGGCGCTGGTGAGCGGTCTGGTCGCGAGCGGTGCGGACGCCTATATGCTGCACGTGATCCCCACGCCGGGCGTGGCGCATCAGACCGTGGAGGGCTGCTTCGATTGCGGCATCATGATCAGCGCGAGCCACAACCCGTTTTGCGATAACGGCATTAAGCTCGTCAACAGCGACGGCTTTAAGATGGACGAGGACGTACTGGAGCTCATCGAGGACTACATCGATGGCAAGAGCGAGGTGCCGCTGGCCACGGGCAACCACATCGGCGCCACGGTGGACTACATGCAGGGCCGCAACCGCTACATTGCTTCGCTCATCGCCAGCGTGAACTTTTCGCTGCAGGGCGTCAAGATCGGTATCGACTGCGCCAACGGCTCGGCTTCCTCGGTGGCCAAGCCGGTGTTCGACGCGCTGGGCGCTGACGTGCGCGTGATCAACGCCGCGCCCGATGGTTTTAACATCAACGTCGACTGCGGCTCCACGCATATGGAGCGTCTGCAGCGCCATGTGGTGGAGCAGGGCCTGGACGTGGGTTTTGCCTACGACGGCGATGCCGACCGCTGCCTGGCCGTGGATGAGCGCGGTCGCGTGGTAGACGGCGACCAGATCCTGTACGTGTGCGGCGTGTATCTGAACAAGCACGGGCGACTCTCGGGCGGTACCGTGGTGCCGACGATTGCCAGCAACTTTGGCCTGGTCAAGTCGCTGGAGCTTGCCGGTCTGAGCGCCGTGACCAGCGGCGTGGGCGACCGTCACGTGTATGCCAAGATGCGCGAGGGCGGCTACAGCCTGGGTGGCGAGCAGACGGGCCATACGATCTTTGGCGATATCGAGCGCACGGGCGACGGCATTATGACCTCGCTGCGCGTGATGGAAGTGATTCGTGCCGAGCGCGAGACGCTCTCGCAGCTCACGGCTCCGTGCAAGCTGCTGCCGCAGGCGCAGGTGGCCGTGCACGTGGCGGACAAGGATGCCGCGCTCGAGAACATGGGCGTGCAGAACGCCATCGCCGAGGCCGAGGCTGCGCTGGCAGGCGAGGGCCGCGTGCTCGTGCGCAAGAGCGGAACCGAGTCGGTTATCCGCGTGCTGGCCGAGGCGCCCGACCAAGCATCCGCCGATGCCGCCATGAAGCGCATCGCCAACGCGCTCGAGGCTCTGTAAGGTAGTCATTGGGGACGTTCTTAAACAACTAGGTGGAAAGGGGGCGCCGCGGATTGGTTCCGCGGCGTCCCCTTTGCGTTGACGTGTCGGTTATGCCTTACAGCTCGTAGAGCGTGGTGAACTTGTCCTGCAGGTAGCTGCAGTAGTAGCGGGCATCGAACGCCATGCCGCATGCGCCCTTGATGAGTTCCGGCGCGTCCTTGGCGCGGCCCCACTGCCAAATGTGCTCGCCCAGCCAGGCGCGGACGGGCGCCAGATCGCCGCTCGCACAGGCGCCATTGAGGTCGACGCCGTCGCGGCACATGGCCGGCACAAACATGGCATCGTAGGCGCTACCCAGCGCATACGTGGGGAAGTAGCCAAACGAGCCGCCGCTCCAGTGCGTATCTTGCAGGCAGCCGCGTGTGTCGTTGGGAACGGGAATGCCCAGGTACTCGTCCATAAAGCGATTCCAAAGCGCGGGGATGTCCTTGGCCGTGGCCTCGCCGGCAAACAGCATGCGCTCAATCTCGTAACGCACCATGATATGCAGCGGGTAGGTGAGCTCGTCGGCCTCGGTACGGATCAGCGACGGCTGAGCGATGTTCACGGCGCGGTAGAGCGTGTCCTCGTCCACGTTGCCGTAGACCTCGGGCGCGTGGCGGCGCAGCACCTCGAGCAGCGGTCCCATAAAGGCGCGGCTGCGGCCCACGGTGTTCTCGAAAAAGCGGCTCTGGCTCTCGTGGATGCCCATGGAGGTGCCGCCCTCCAGGCACGTGCGCGCGTAGGCGGGGTTCACGCCCAGCTCGTACATGGCGTGGCCGGCCTCGTGGATGATGCTGTAGACGTTGGAGATGCAATCGTCCTCGTAGATGTGCGTGGCGATGCGCGCGTCGCCCACCGAGAAGCCCTCGCTAAACGGATGCTCGGTAAAGGCAAGCGTGGTGTCGTCCAGGTCCAGGCCGACGAGTTTCATCAGGTCGAAGCTCATGGCGCGCTGGGCGGCCTCGGGCACGCGGGCATGCAAAAAGTCGGCAGCGGGCTGCTGGCCGCGCTCGCCGATGGCGTGCACGAGCGGCACGACCGTGGCCTTAACCTCGTCGCAAAACGCATCGAAGCTCTCGGTGGAAAGGCCGCGCTCGTACTGGTCGAGCCACACGTCGTATGGGTCGCGCTTGGGGTCCATGAGCTCGGCCTGATGCTTGAGCTGGCTGACGATTTTGTCCACATAGGGCTCAAAGCTCGCCCAGTCGTTGGCCGCTTTGGCCTTGTGCCACACGGCGTCGGCCTCGCAGGTGAGCCTGGTCCAGGCCTCGGCCTCCTCGGTGGGGATGACGCTTGCCTCGCGCTGGTCGCGGCCGAGCACGCGAATCTCGTCAAGCAGCTGCGGGTCGTCGATCTTTCCGCCGGTGACGGTCTCGCGTGCCAGCGAACGTACAAGTTCGACAGACTTTTCGCTGGTCAGGAGCTTATGGTGCTCGCCGGCAAGGGTGCCCATGGCGTCGGCACGGGCGGCGGCACCGTTGGCGGGAGCAATGGTCGCGCCGTCAAACTCGGCAATCTTGAGCAGGTACTCGCGGGTCCACAGTTTGCCTTCGAGCTTGCGGAATTTTTTGACGGCCTTATCGACCTTCATGCCTTTGGGTGTCTTGCCCGCTGCGGGCTTGGCCTTCTTATCGTGCTTCTTTTCCATACCATATCCTTGATCTCGCGAGCCGAACGCCACGGCTGGGCGCACGGCCAGTTTGCACAGCTACCTGCCTTGTACCCAGCACGAACAAAACGGAACGCGGCGATACGCCCACACAATGTGGTATCCTATAGCCCAATGCGTTGACGGAGAGGGTTTTGCCCGCCGCGTCGCCGGCAAGAGAGGGAAGGTCATGGGCTGCAAGCCTTCCTGCGGTGACAAGGGCCAAGCGTTCACTCCCGAGCAGCGACCTCAACGGGCACGCGGCCAGCGGCGGCGAAGCCCCAGTAGGGAAGCCGTGAGCCTCGCGACAAGGGGCAAAGAGTGGGCGCGGCGGGCCAGACATCCGCCGGGTCAAACAAGGTGGTACCGCGGAATTCAACCGTCCTTGGGCAATGCACATGCCCGAGGGCGGTTTTTTGTTACCGAACCGGGCCGCGTTTTCGCAACGTCAGACGGCGGCAGCCGCCTCGGCAAGCGGGGAGCGCGAGAGACGAAAGGGAAGACATGAGTCTGATTGATGATCTGGTCAAACTCGAGGAAGAGGCCAAGGAGCTCGTCGCGGGCGCCGACGACGCCGCAAAGCTCGAGGCCGCGCGCGTTGAGCTGCTCGGCCGCAAGGGCCGCATCACTGGCCTGATGCGCATGATGGGCAAGCTCGCCCCCGAGGATCGTCCCATGATGGGCAAGCGCGCCAACGAGATGCGCCAGCTGATTGAGGGCATGCTCGACGAGCGCACCACCGAGATGAAGGCCGCCGCCCTCAAGCACACACTCGAGCACGAGGCCGTCGATATCACGCTGCCGGGCATCCGTCCGCAGATCGGTCACCAGCACCTGATCAAGCAGATCATCGAGGAGGCCGAGGACATCTTCTGCGGCATCGGCTACACCGTCGAGTCCGGTCCCATGGTCGACACCTCCTACTACAACTTCACCGCGCTCAACGCCCCCATGGATCACCCGAGCCGCTCGGCCCGCGACACCTTCTACGTGGTCGACAACAACCCCGGCAGCGTCGCACACCCCGAGGCTCACGCCCACGGCGAGTCCGACGTGCTGCTGCGCACCCAGACCTCGGGCGTGCAGATCCACACCATGGAGTCGCAGAAGCCGCCCATCTACATGATCTGCCCGGGCACCGTCTATCGTCCCGACACGGCCGACGCCTGCCACCTGCCGCAGTTCAACCAGATCGAGGGCCTGGTCGTCGACGAGGGCATCACCTTTGGCGATCTTAAGGGCACGCTCGACTACTTTGTTAAGTGCATGTTTGGCGAGGACCGCAAGACGCGTTACCGCCCGCACTTCTTCCCCTTCACTGAGCCTTCCTGCGAGGTGGACGTGAGCTGCCATGTGTGCGGCGGCAAGGGCTGCAACTTCTGCAAACACAGCGGCTGGATCGAGATCCTGGGCTGCGGCATGGTCGACCCCAACGTCCTGATCAACTGCGGTATCGACCCCGAGAAGTACACCGGCTTCGCCTTTGGTATTGGCGCCGAGCGCGTCGCGGCCCTGCGCTACGACCTGCCGGACCTCAGAACCCTGATGACAGGCGATATGCGTTTCCTGAACCAATTTTAGGCTTGCCCAGGCACCCCATCTTGGCGTTCAACCGTCGCTCGCGTACCTTTAGTA
Organism: Collinsella sp. wc0583; assembly: GCF_046116915.1. NCBI lineage: Bacteria > Bacillati > Actinomycetota > Coriobacteriia > Coriobacteriales > Coriobacteriaceae > Collinsella > Collinsella sp. wc0583. The sequence goes on from NZ_JBJXBN010000004.1 coordinate 31,527, forward strand.
CGCGTCGCTCCTCTTTCACGCCAACCTGGGGCACCTGGACAACCCTAAGGCGAACGTCTTCATTTGATATTTCCTCCCTATGCGGAGATTAAGAACTAGGAGAGCTACATGCGCGTTTCTTACGACTGGCTCAAGACCATGATCGATATTCCGGAGGATCCCAAGACCCTTTCGGACGAATATATCCGTACCGGCACCGAGGTCGAGGCGATCGACACCGTGGGCGAGTCCTTCGACCACGTGGTGACCGCCAAGGTGCTCACCAAGATCCCGCACCCCGATAGCGACCACATGTATGTGTGCTCGGTCGATGTGGGCGACAAGAATCTCGACGCCGACGGCAATCCCGCTCCGCTGCAGATCGTCTGCGGCGCGCAGAACTTCGAGGCCGGCGACCACATCGTCACGGCCATGATCGGCGCTGTCCTGCCCGGCGACGTCAAGATCAAGAAGAGCAAGCTTCGCGGCGTCGTGTCCATGGGCATGAACTGCTCCGCGCGCGAGCTCGGCTTGGGCGGCGACCACTCCGGCATCATGATCCTGCCCGAGGATACGCCCTGCGGCATGCCGTTTGCCGAGTACGTGGGCTCGAGCGACACCGTGCTCGACTGCGAGATCACGCCCAACCGTCCCGATTGCCTGTCCATGATCGGCATGGCCCGCGAGACCGGCGCCATCTTCGACCGCGATTTCCACGTTGAGCTGCCCGCCATCAAGGCCGAGACCGGCCGCGCGACCGACGACGAGCTTTCGGTCGAGATTGCCGACGAGGGCCTGTGCGACCGCTACGTTGCCCGCATCGTGCGCAACGTCAAGGTCGGCCCGTCGCCCGACTGGATGGTCAAGCGCCTTAACGCCTTGGGCGTGCGCCCGCACAACAACATCGTCGACATCACCAACTATGTGATGATGCTCACCGGTCAGCCGCTGCACGCCTTTGACCTGGACACCTTTGCCGAGCGCGATGGCCACCGTCGTGTGGTGGTTCGCGCCGCCCAGCAGGACGAGAAGTTCACGACGCTCGACGGCGAGGAGCGCGTGCTCGACGCCGGTATGGGTCTCATCACCGACGGCGAGCGTCCCGTGGCGCTGGCCGGCGTAATGGGCGGCATGGATTCCGAGATCGAGGACGACACCGTCGACGTGATGGTCGAGAGCGCCTGCTTCAACGCCGGTCGCACCTCGCACACCAGCCGCGATCTGTCGCTGATCTCCGACGCCTCCATTCGCTTTGAGCGCCAGGTCGACGAGACCGGCTGCGTGGATGTCGCCAACGTTACCTGCGCGCTGATCGAGGAGATCGCCGGCGGCGAGGTTGCTCCCGGCTATGTGGACGTGTTCCCCGCGCCCAAGACCATCGACAGCATTAAGCTGCGCCTGGCCCGCGTGCGTGCCATCTGCGGTGCCGACATCGAGCCCGACTTTATCGAGCGTTCGCTCACCCGCCTGGGCTGCACCGTCGAGCGCGACGGCGAGGACTTCATGGTCACCCCGCCGAGCTTCCGTCCCGACCTGCCGCGTGAGATCGACCTGATCGAGGAGGTCCTGCGCCTATGGGGCATGGGCCGCGTTACGGCGACCATCCCGGCTGCCAAGAACCACATCGGCGGCCTGACCCGCGAGCAGAAGCTCACCCGTAAGGTCGGCGAGATCCTGCGCGCCTGCGGCCTCAACGAGACCACGACCTTTGGCTTTGCCGCCCCGGGCGACCTGGAGAAGATTGGTATGTCCACCGAGGGCCGCGGCTGCCCCGTGGTTCTCATGAACCCGCTGGTGGCCGAGCAGACCGAGATGCGCCGCTCGCTGCTGCCGGGTCTGCTGCAGTCTGTGGCCTACAACGAGGCCCACGGCACGCCCAACGTGCACCTGTACGAGGTCGGCAGCCTGTTCCATGGCCGCGAGAACGCCAGCCTGCCCAAGGAGACCAAGTCCGTGGCGGGCGTGCTCTCGGGCCAGTGGAGCGAGCAGTCCTGGAACATGAAGTACCGTAAGCTGCGCTTCTTCTTTGGCAAGGGCATTGTCGAGGAGCTGCTTGCTCAGCTGCGCATCGAGAAGGTTCGCTTCCGTCCCGTCGAGGGCGAGGGCTATGCCTTCTTGCAGCCGGGTCGCGCCGCCGAGGTTCTGTCCGGCGGTACCGTGCTGGGCTGGGTTGGCGAGATTCACCCCGAGGCGCGCGAGGCTATGGGCATTGACGAGGTTGTCGTTGCCTTTGAGCTCGACCTGGACAAGCTGATCAAGGGCGCCCGCAACCAGGAGAACTACCGTGAGTTCTCGCAGTACCCGGCCGTTGAGCACGACCTTGCTATCGTGGTCGACAACTCCGTGACCTGCGAGGATCTTGAGCGCCGCATTACCAGCGCCGGCGGCAAGCTGCTCGAGGGCGTGCGCCTGTTCGACGTCTACCGCGATCCCATCCGCATCGGAGCGGGCAAGAAGTCCATGGCCTTTGCGCTTACGTATCGCTCCGACGACCACACGCTCACCAGCGAAGAGGTCGAGAAGGCGCACCAGAAGATCGTCACCAAGGTGTGCAAGGGCGTAAACGGCGAGGTCCGCGGCTAGGGCTTGCGCTGGGTATAGGTCAGCGGTGGCTGCCGCCGAGTCCTACGTGATTGCTATGCTCGGTATAAGGCACTGCTGAGCCTGCATATATGACACGCGCATTACATAACGGCGTGCTGCTTTGTCGGCAGCGCGCCGTTTTGCTATGATAGCCCGCGGCGTGTTACGAATCTGACAATACGTAACACTGACAAGGTGATTCAGGCGGCGTTGCAATTCCGTGCGCCGACAACCGGGAGGCGTACATGCACATTCCAGATAATTATCTGTCCCCGCAGACCGATGCCGTCATGGCAGTGGCGATGGTGCCCGTTTGGGTTCACTGCATCAAGAAGGTGCGCGCCACGCTCGATCGCGAGCACATGGCGTTCCTGGGCATCTGCGCCGCATTCTCCTTCTTGCTCATGATGTTCAACGTGCCGCTGCCCGGCGGTACCACTGGTCACGCCGTTGGTGGCGCGCTCATCGCGCTGCTGCTGGGCCCCGAGGCTGCTGCCATTGCCGTCTCGGTCGCGCTGGCGCTGCAGGCGCTGCTGTTTGGCGACGGCGGCATTCTGTCCTTTGGCGCCAACTGCTTTAACATGGCCTTCGTGCTGCCGTTTGCCGCTGCTATCGTGTTCCGTGCACTCAACAGCCGCTTGCACGACAAGAGCTGGGGCACCTCGGTTTCGGCCATCGTAAGCGGCTGGGTCGGCCTGTGCCTGGCGGCCCTGTGCGCAGCAATCGAGTTTGGTATTCAGCCGATGCTTTTCACGAATGCTTCGGGCGCTCCGCTGTACTGCCCCTTCCCGCTGTCCATTGCCATTCCGGCTATGATGATTCCGCATATGTTGGTTGCCGGCGTGGTCGAGGGCGTGGCGACGGCCGCCATCTACGGTTTCATTAAGAAGACGGCGCCGAGCGTTATCGTCGGGCCCGAGGCCGTCGATGGCCAGCTTGCTGCCGAGGGCACTGCTGCTAAGAAGACCTCGCTGGTCCCCACGCTCATCCTGGTCGCCGTGCTTGTCGTGGCTACGCCGCTCGGCTTGCTTGCTACCGGTGATGCCTGGGGCGAGTGGGACGCTGAGGGCGCCGCGACTGCCGTTCAGGAGGCTGGTGACGACAGTCTGCAGGCTTCGGTCGGCCTCGATACTCCGACCTTTGCCGACGCTCTGCCTACGGGTGATTACCTGCAGGCCTATTCCGAGGAACAGGGTCTTGGCTTTGTCGGTCAGGCTGCCATGTATATCCTGTCCGGCGTGATTGGCGTGGCGGTGCTCACCATCGCATTCCGTCTGATCTCGCTGACGGTCAAGGAAAGCGGAGCCCATGGCGATGGTCGAGCTGCCTAGCTGGCTTGCGGTCGAGCAGCGTTACGAGCCCACGGGCGCTCGTCATCGCGTGATGCAAAAGAACGTCCTGCACCTGGCGAGCCTGCTTGAGCGGGTTCGCCTGGGTGGAGGCGCGCACGAGGGCGGGTCGATGGTCGACCGCGCCCTTTCTTGCGTTTCGGCTCCGGTGCGCCTGGTGGGGATGTTCGTTTGCGTCCTGTGCGTGTGTCTGACGCAGAGCCCGCTGTACCTGATGCTGATGGCGGCTATCGCGCTGGTGCTGGTCGCGGTGCGCCCCGCGCGCGGGTTGCGCGCGACTTTTGTACCGGCGCTTGGCGCCACGGGGCTTGCGGTGGTTCTGGCGCTGCCTGCCCTGTTGCTGAGCGCGTCTGCCATGGGCGCCATGCTCAAGATCGCGCTCAAGACGTTTATTAATGTGTCGCTGGTGCTGGGTGTTTCGTGGACGCTCACCTGGAGCCGCATGTCGGCGGCGCTCAAAATGCTGCACCTGCCCGACGAGGTTATCTTTACGTTTGATATGGCGCTCAAGCATATTGAGGTGCTGGGACGCACGGCGCACGATCTGTGCGAATCGGTCATGCTGCGCAGCGTCGGTTCCGCGCCTGCGGGTTTTTCGCGCACCGATTCGCTGGCGGGTATCATGGGCATGACGTTTATCAAGGCGATGGAATGCAGCCGCGCGATGGACGAGGCCATGCTGTGTCGCGGCTTCGCCGGCGTGTATCCGGCGCCTGCACGGAGCGGCTTTGGCTGGCGCGATGCGGTTTACGCGGCCGTTGTGGCGTTGCTCGCCGTGTTGTGCGCGGTGCTGTAGCGCGGACGGTCGAACCGTTGATGTGAGTAGGGAAGGGCGACGTTTTGGCAAACGATACGAATAACGCGATGGGTGCGAGCGGTGCTGCCGGCGCCGAGGTCACGCCGCTCATCGAGTTTCGCGACGTGGTGTTTTCCTATGCGGGTCATACGGTGGTCGATGGCGTTTCATTGCAGGTGAACCGTGGAGAGCTCGTTGCTCTGCTTGGTCCTAACGGCTGCGGCAAGACGACGATTATGCGTCTTATCAACGGCCTTGAGCTTGCGGACGCGGGTGCGTACCTGTTCGACGGGCATGCGGTCGATGCGGCGTTTCTAAAGGATTCTGCGGCCGCTCAGCGTTTTCATCAGCGCGTGGGCTTTGTGTTCCAGAATGCCGACGCCCAGCTGTTCTGCGCTACGGTGGGCGAGGAAGTTGCTTTTGGTCCCGCGCAGATGGGGTTGCCGGCAGACGAGCTCGAGCGCCGCGTCCGCGATGCCATGGAGCTATTCCAGGTTGCCGACCTTGCCGACGTCTCTCCCTATCAGCTCTCGGGCGGGCAAAAGAAGCGCGTTGCGCTGGCTGCGGTGGTGTCGATGAACCCGGATATCCTGGTGCTCGACGAGCCTACCAATGGGCTCGACGAGGATTCATGCGACATCGTGGTCAACTTCTTGCTGGCCTACGTCGCGGCGGGTAAGACGGTCTTGATGAGCACACATCACCAGGATTTGGTGCGACGCCTGAGTGCCCGTGCAATCTATATCGATCGATATCACCATGTGGTCGAGGCGCCGGTGTCGTCGTATGGAACCGAGAGCGGCGCTGCGGAATAGTTGCTGCGTAGAGCGTGCGTAGCCGCCTGCGCGGCTTTGCCGTGATGGTATAGTTATCCAGGTTTTTATGGGGGTGGCTATGCCAAGCTGGAACATTCATATCGCTCAGACGGAGCGTTTGCTGGAGCGCACCGGTGCGCTTGCCAATAGCGTGCGCGACCGCAATGCCTTTTTGTTTGGCTGCGTGGTTCCGGATATCTTCGTGGGCTATATGGTCCCTGGCATCGCCGATCCCATCCCATACCGCATTACGCACTTTGCAAAGCCCGAACCTATCCCTAAGCCGCGCGAGCACGAGTTCTGGGATACCTATGTGGCGCCGCTGCTCAAAGGGGCGCCTGTTGGTACGCCGGCTGCCGCGACCTCGATTGTCGAGGAGCGCGAGCGACTCAATCGGGTACATTATCCCCAACGCTACAAGGATGCCGAGCCGGTTGCCGGTCCCGGTGCTAGCGAGCTTTCGCTCGCGCCCGATGACGTGGCGCAGTCGTTGCTCGATTTGACACTGGGTGTCTGGTCGCATCTGGTGGCCGATACCGTATGGAATACGCGCGTGAATCAGTACCTGGAGGCGCACGGCGGCAAGCCGTGCGAGGAGTTCCGCATTAAAAAGCAAGGCGACTTTGACTGGTTTGGCAAGACGCTCGGCATTGTTTCCATCCCGCGTGCGACCGATCGCCTGTATACCGCTGCGGCACGTTTTGGGCAGTATCCCATCCATAAAGAATATGTGCTCAAGACCATCGGCGTTATGCACGAGATCGTGCGCGAAAACCCCGGTGAGCCCGATCATCCGCCGTATCGCCTGCTAACCGAGGAGTTTTTCGATGCGACGTTTACCGAGGTCATCGAGCTGACCGAGGCGGGTTTTGCGGCTCGCGTTGCTGCTTCTGACGTTCCCGCGGTCCCTCTGATTGCTAGCTGCTAGCCGGCCGGCTTAACGGTGAACAGTTCATCCCAATTGACCAACAGCTCCCGTCGCAGGGCATCTTCGGTGGTGCGTTCCTGATCGGTCTTTGGGATGTAGGGGAGCCCCGTCTTTTTATAAATGAGCTCGGCGATGTTGTTAAAGCTCTTCGTGTCCTTGATTTGCTCATAGGTTATCTGGATAACGTCATAGCCCATGCTGGTGAGCGCGGTGGTGCGCTCGGCATCGGAGAGGCTTGCGGCTTCGCCATCGTGGGCGGAACGGCCTTGGCATTCCAAGATGACGCCCATACTGTCGGTGTTGCTCTCGATGAGGATATCGGCGTAGCAGCAGGTTTTGTCATACAGTGAGCGCGCGGCGTCGCTGAGTGGGATGCGCACGTTGTTGGTGATGCCGATACCCAGGCCGCCCTCGTCGCGGGGGAGCGAGACAAGCATGGAGGTCTGTACTTCGAAGGGCGAGGCGGCCTGCCCCGTCATGTGCTCGGCCGCCCAGCGCAGTTGTTTAACGCCGCGCAGGCCTGCGGTCTGCTTGGCGAACGCGGTGATATCTGCTGCGGTAAGAAGCGGCGTGCGCTTCCACAAGTTGGTGTCATTGCCCTTGGTGTCGTTAACTCGCTCCCAGCCGCAGCTGGGCGGAATGAGCTTAAGCGAAATAGCTTCATCGAGTTGTTGTTGCGTTCGCTCGCAGGGCTTAAATACTGCAAAGGAGCCGCACATCTCGTAGCAAGCCATGAGTAACTGGCTGCGTGAGACCTGCGTGGCAAGGCTGAGCAGTGTGAACTCCGGGGACGTGACATCAAATCCATGCTCAGTCTGCCTAAACGACCCGGGAGGTGGCTCTTGGGTCAGGAGGTGTGACTTGAACAAACTCCGTGATCCGACTTGCTCGCGACTGAACACAAATCGATGAAGCGGCATATGAAGAAGGTCTTCAACAAGCGCATGGTTCCCAAGGGCGCAACACCTGCGATCCATGTTGTCTAGACTGACAGCGGGGTAAAGTCCTAATACCTGCGGCGGAATACGGTGATAGTAAAAAGCGGATTGACCGCATAGCGTCAGGTCCATGACGTCCTCCTGGTCGAAATGTGCTTTTGGACCGTGCGATGCCAGCGTCAATTCGGAAGTATGCGGCAAAATCTGAACCCTGTGAGCAGACCTGGCTTTTGAGGCTAGTTTATCAGGCATTTTGTTGCGAAAAAACGAGGTGTGCTCGGTGGTCTCAGAATTTGCCGCATACTTCCGAAAACCAGGTCGATCTGGCTCTTGCTAAAACGATTTATCAGCGTCGGTTAAGGTGTGGGTTTGCCACCGGGCGAACACTTTTAGCGCTTGGGACTTTATTTTATGGGCCTCGAAGGGTGGATTTCGCACTTTTGGTAAAGAAATGAGTGCGTGTTTTGCTGTGCGCCGGCATTGGCACAGAAAAAGGGCCCGGAAGGCTTTGCCTTCCGGGCCCTTTGCAATGCAAGCGTGCTTGCAAGTGCGATTTAGCGCACCTGAGCGACGTAAGCGACGTTGGTCGAGGAGACCTTGTCCTCGAGCTGGACGCTCATGCGGGAATCGCCAGCGGTGGCGACGGTCAGGTCTCCGGCCTCGACGTAGCCGAGCTCCTTAGCGGTCTCGATCGCCTTGACGATCGTGCCGTTGACGGTGCCCTGGGTAATCTCGGCCTGGTGCGGGATAACGCCCCAGTACATGATCATCTGCTGGACGGCCCACTCGTGGCGGGAGAACGCGCAGATCGGCATGTTGGGACGGAAGTGCGAGATCAGGCGAGCGGTGCGGCCGGTGGTCGTCGGCACGGTGATGCACTTGGCGCCAACGGTGGTAGCCATGTTCACAGCGGACATACCCACAACGTTGTTGACAACACGGGTGCCGTGGGCATCGGCCGGAACCTCGAGCGGAGCGTGGGCCGGGAGGTACTTTTCGGTCTCGAGAGCAATGCTGGCCTGCATCTTAACGGCCTCGACCGGGTACTTACCGGCAGCGGACTCGCCGGACAGCATGACGGCATCGGTGCCGTCGTAGATGGCGTTAGCAACGTCGGCAACCTCGGCGCGCGTCGGGCGCGGGTTCTGCTGCATGGAGTCGAGCATCTGCGTAGCGGTGATAACGGGCTTGTAGGCCGCGTTGCACTTGGCGATGATCTCCTTCTGGATGTGGGGAACGAGCTCGGGCTTGATCTCGATGCCCAGGTCGCCACGGGCAACCATGATGCCGTCGGAAGCCTCGAGGATCTCGTCGAAGTTCTCGACGCCCAGGGCGCACTCGATCTTCGGGAAGATCGTGACGTGCTCGCCACCGTTCTCGCGGCAAAGCTTGCGGATGCCGCGGACGGACTCGCCGTCACGGATGAAGGAAGCGGCGATGTAGTCGATGTTCTCGGTCAGGCCAAAGAGGATGTCCTGACGATCGCGCTCGGTGATGGCGGGCAGCGAGATGTTGACGTTGGGCATGTTGACGCCCTTGCGCTCGCCGATCAGGCCGTCGTTCTTGACGACGCAGGTCATGTCCTGGCCGTCGACGGACTCGACCTCGAGGGCAACCAGGCCGTCATCGATCAGGATGAGGGAGCCCTTCTCGACCTCGGAGGGCAGAGCCAGGTAGTCGAGGGAGATGTGCTCAGAGGTGCCGTGGAAATCCTCGGACGTGGGCTGAGCGGTGACGACGATCTTGTCGCCGGTCTTGACGGCAACCTTCTTGCCATCGACCAGAAGGCCGGTGCGGACCTCGGGGCCCTTGGTGTCGAGCAGGATGCCGACGGGCATACCGAGCTCCTTGGAAATACGACGGACGCGCTCGATGCGACCGTGGTGCTCGTCGTAGGAGCCGTGCGAGAAGTTAAAACGGGCGACGTTCATGCCCGCCTTGATCATCTCGCGGATGGTCTCGTCGCTATCGCAGGCGGGACCCATGGTGCATACAATCTTAGTGCGCTTGTACATTCAGACCTCCATCTGACATCGTCTTGCGCTGATAGATAAACCATAAGAAATAAAACTGAGTTGATTATAACGAAATGGCGACCGAATACCCCAAAAAATCGACCGTATGCCGAATTAGAAGTTCATTTTTTGCGGAAAAACGGTATATGCAAAAACTTTACCAACCGTTCTAACCGCTGCTATCTGGGCGATATTTCAATTTGATGATGCGCCGAAGAAAAAACGTTTTATCAATGTTGAGCATCACACGGCCTGCACCGTTGCTTATGGACCATATTTCCAAATGGATTGTTTTGGCTAGACGCGTTGCTTTGGGGTACCATAGCTCCACTATCAACTGCCGCTCAGCACGGCAGCCTTGATGAGCCCTTGCCCTTCTCCTGGGAATTATGATCGGGCATCAATCTGCTGAGTGGCCCGAATCCCAGGAGGGGACTCTATATGCAAAAGGAATACCTGTCCGCCGCGGCGGAGGTGCTCAGCGACCAGGGTGTCGATGAGAACCTCGGCCTGAGCGACGACGAGGCGTCGTCGCGCCTCGCTAAGACAGGCCCTAACAAGCTCGAGGAAGCCGAGAAGACGCCGCTGTGGAAGCGTTTCTTTGAGCAGATGGCCGATCCCATGGTCATCATGCTGATCGTTGCCGCCGTCATCAGCGCGCTCACGGGCATGGTCAAGGGCGAGCCCGACTTTGCCGATGTCGTCATCATCATGTTCGTCGTTATCGTCAACTCGGTACTGGGCGTGGTCCAGGAAGCCAAGAGCGAGGAGGCCCTCGAGGCCCTGCAGGAGATGAGCGCGGCGCAGTCCAAGGTGCTGCGCGACGGCAAGCTCGTGCATCTGCCGAGCGCCGAGCTCGTGCCCGGTGACGTGATCATGCTCGAGGCGGGCGACTCCGTTCCGGCCGACTGCCGCGTCCTCGAGAGCGCCACGATGAAGATCGAAGAGGCCGCACTCACCGGCGAGTCCGTGCCCGTAGAGAAGCACGCCAACGTGATCGAGCTTGCCGCGGGCACCGATGACGTGCCGCTCGGCGACCGCAAGAACATGTGCTACATGGGTTCCACCGTTGTGTACGGCCGTGGCCGCGCCGTCGTAGTCGGCACCGGCATGGATACCGAGATGGGCAAGATTGCCGGCGCCCTGGCCGAGGCCAAGGAAGAGCTCACGCCGCTGCAAGTGAAGCTCGCCGAGCTCAGCCGCATCCTCACCATCATGGTGATTATCATCTGCGTCGTGATCTTTGGCGTTGACATCCTCCGCCACGGCGTGGGCAACGTCCTTACCGACCCGACCGCCCTGCTCGACACCTTTATGGTCGCTGTCTCGCTCGCCGTCGCTGCCATCCCCGAGGGCCTGGTCGCCGTCGTGACCATCGTGCTGTCGCTCGGCGTGACCAAGATGGCCAAGCGCCAGGCGATTATCCGCAAGCTTTCTGCCGTCGAGACCCTCGGCTGCACGCAGACCATCTGCTCCGACAAGACCGGCACCCTTACCCAGAACAAGATGACCGTCGTCAAGCACGAGCTCGCTGCGCCTAAGGAGAAGTTCCTGGCAGGTATGGCCCTTTGCTCCGATGCCCAGTGGGACGAGGAGCTGGGCGAGGCCGTGGGCGAGCCGACTGAGTGTGCGCTCGTCAACGACGCCGGCAAGGCTGGTCTCACCGGCCTGACTGCCGAGCACCCGCGCGTGGGCGAGGCCCCGTTCGACTCGGGCCGCAAGATGATGTCCGTGGTCGTCGAGACCCTGGACGGCGAGTACGAGCAGTACACCAAGGGCGCGCCCGACGTGGTGATCGGCCTGTGCACCCATATCTACGAGGGCGAAAAGGTCGTCCCGCTGACCGAGGAGCGTCGCGCCGAGCTCGTGGCCGCCAACAAGGCCATGGCCGACGAGGCCCTGCGCGTGCTGGCGCTGGCAAGTCGCACTTACACCGAGGTCCCGAGCGACTGCAGCCCCGCTGCGCTCGAGCACGACCTGGTCTTCTGCGGCCTATCCGGCATGATTGACCCTGTCCGCCCCGAGGTCGCCGACGCCATCCGCGAGGCCCACGATGCCGGTATTCGCACCGTCATGATCACGGGCGACCATATCGACACCGCCGTGGCCATTGCCAAGCAGCTGGGCATCGTCGCCGATCGCAGCCATGCCATCACCGGTGCCGACCTCGATCGCATGAGCGACGAGGAGCTCGACGCGCACATCGAGGACTACGGCGTGTACGCTCGCGTCCAGCCCGAGCACAAGACCCGCATCGTCGAGGCCTGGAAGTCACGCGACCAGATCGTGGCCATGACGGGCGATGGCGTCAACGACGCCCCGTCCATCAAGCGCGCCGACATCGGCGTGGGCATGGGCATCACCGGTACCGACGTCACCAAGAACGTTGCCGACATGGTGCTTGCCGACGACAACTTCGCCACCATCATCGGTGCTTGCGAAGAGGGACGTCGCATCTACGACAATATCCGCAAGGTCATCCAGTTCCTGCTTTCGGCTAACCTTGCCGAGGTGTTCTCGGTGTTTATCGCCACGCTCATCGGCTTTACCATCTTCCAGCCGGTGCAGCTGCTGTGGGTGAACCTGGTCACCGACTGCTTCCCCGCGCTCGCGCTGGGCATGGAGGATGCCGAGGGCGACATCATGAAGCGCAAGCCGCGCAACGCCAAGGACGGCGTCTTTGCCGGTAATATGGGCCTGGACTGTGTGGTCCAGGGCTTGATCATCACCGTGCTGGTGCTGGCGAGCTTCTTTGTGGGCGTGTACTTTGACATGGGCTACATCCACATCGCCGATATGATCGCCGGCAATGCCGACGAGGAAGGCGTGATGATGGCGTTCATCACGCTCAACATGGTCGAGATCTTCCACTGCTTCAATATGCGCAGCCGTCGTGCGTCGCTGTTTAGCATGAAGAAGCAGAACAAGTGGCTGTGGGCATCTGCCGCGCTGGCGCTGGTACTGACGGTTATCGTGACCGTTCAGCCGACGCTTGCCGAGATGTTCTTTGGCCCCGTGACGCTTGAGCTCAAGGGCGTTATCGCCGCCCTGGGCCTTGCCTTCCTGATCATTCCGTTGATGGAGATCTACAAGGCGATCATGCGCGCGGTCGAGAAGGAGTAAGTTAACCTGTCCGGGCCCGCCCCTGCGCGTTTTCTTCTTCGCTGGTCCTCGCGCTTCGCGCTGCGGGATCGCTCAGAAGAAAACACTCCCGGGGTGGGCCCTACGGTATCCTTGCTGGCTTTTCTCCCGTGCGGATGATAAAGGGCTGAGGGAAAGTATGTGAGTCGGTCGAGCGTTTGCTCGACCGACTCTTTTTTTGTGGGTAAAATACCTGCTCAGTTGTGATTTTGGGTGCTGGGAGGCGTTTGTGGCTAAGGCTAAGGCTAAGGCGAAGAAAAAGACGACGGGGGCGCGGGCTAAGCGCGATCGTCGTCGGAAGCTTGCGACCGAAGCTCCCGCGTCTGCCGAGGAGCTGCTGGCAAGCGTGCCGGGACTCGATGCGCTGCAGGATGTTCCGGCGTTCGACGATCTGCCGGTCGATGATGCTCAGCGGGCTGCCTTCGATGATTATTGTGCTCGGGCCGAGGAGCCCGAGCAGATGCAGCTTGGTGCCGTGGTGCGCCTGGATCGTGGGTTTCCGCTGGTGGCGACTGCCGATGACACCTTTCGTGCCGAGCATGCCGTGGGGTTTGCCAAGTCGCGTGGCGAGGACGAGGTTCTGCTGCCCGCCGTGGGCGACCGCGTGGCGGTGCGTCGTGCGCCCGGGCACGACATGGGCGTGATCGAGTGCGTGCTGCCACGCCGCACGAGTTTTGAGCGCTGGCGCGGACGCGCTCGCGGCGAGCGTCAGGTGCTTTGCTCCAACGTGGATAGCGTGCTGATCGTGCAGGCGCTCGGCGCCGGCGAGGTACTGCTCGACCGCGTGGCGCGCTCGCTGGTGTTGGCACTCGACTGCGATGCCGAGCCGGTGGTGGTACTCACCAAGGCCGACCGCTGCGACGCCGATGAGCTCGAACGCGATCTGGACCGCGTGCACCGCTTGGTGGGTCCGGACGTGCGCGTGATCGTGACGTCCTCTGCCGAGGGTCGTGGCCTGGACGAGGTGCGCGCCTGCGTGCCCGCCGGGAGCTGCGCCATGATCTTGGGTGAATCGGGTGCTGGCAAGTCGACGCTGCTCAACGCGCTGCTGGGTCACGATACGTTGGCGACCGGCGGCGTACGTGAGCGCGATGACCAGGGTCGCCACACCACGGTCGCGCGCGTGATGGTGGCGCTGCCGGGCGAAGCCGGCGTTATTGCTGACGCGCCGGGCCTGCGCAGTCTGCCGCTCGTGGGGCATGAGCGGGGCTTGGCACGCGCGTTTCCCGAGATCGTCGAGGCGTCGCGTGCGTGCCGGTTTGGCGACTGCACGCATACCCACGAACCGGGCTGCGCCGTTCGCGAGGCCGAGGATGCCGGGCAAATCGACAGCCTGCGCCTGGAGACGTTCCAAAACCTGGCGTCATCCATGCGTGTGAGTGCTCAGATGCTCGATCCCGATGTCCATCTGTAACTGATTTTTCCTATGACAGTCGTCTCCCAACTGTTCGGGAGGCGGCTTTTTTGCTGCCAAAGCGCCTCGAAATATGCGTTTTGCCGACGTTCTGACCAAAACCTTGCCACGAGCTTGACGGGCTGGTCAGCTTTTGGTCAGCAATTGGTTTGACACGTAAAACCAAGATTGCGATTGCGCCGCTTTGCGCCCTGGTCGCCCAGACAATGGTGGTACGGGCATTTACCCGGCACCGCCATGAGAGGAGCGGCCGTGAACAAGAGCAAGCGCATCGCCATCAGTCTGGCCGCGGGCGTGCTTGCCGCGGCGCTCTGCATGGTCTACAGCTCGTCGATTCGCTCGCAAGCCGAGCAGGCCCAGGCCGAGACGCTGGCCAAGTACGGCGGCGATCGCGTCGAGGTGTGCGTCGCGGCACGCGATATCGATGCGGGCGAGACGCTCGACGAGACCAATGTCATAACCCAGGAATGGCTGGCGAGCCTACTGCCGCGCGATGCGGCGACCGAGTTGCGCCAGGTGCGCGGCGACGTGACGACCTCGCGCATCCCTAAAAATGCCGTGATTTGCGATGTCTACACCAAGGCCGAAAGCCACACGCTCGAGGTGCCCAAAGGTAAGGTCGCCGTTTCGGTGGCGGTCGATGCCGAGCATTCGGTCGGGGGCGCCACGGGCGTGGGCAGCTACGTGGACGTGTACGTGCAAAAGGACGGCGTAACCGATCGGCTGTGCGGTGCGCGCGTGATCGATACCAGCGAAGAGGCCGGCGCCACGCGCGAAGGCAAGATCGAATGGGTGACGCTGGCGGCCGACCCCGAAGACGTTAAGGAATTGCTGGGGGCCTCGGGCAAGGGGGCGGTCAGTTTGACGATTCCCGCCACGGTGCGCAGCAAAAAGAGCGGAGGCGACGAGTGATGAAGGCGATCTGGCTTGCATGCTGCGCGTGTGGTGATTACGGATTGCTGCAGCGGGAAGTCGAGGGCCGCGATGCGGGCGCGCAGGTGCTTCGCGTGGGTGACCTGGATGGGCTGGTGTCCATGGCGCGGGCGTTTCCGTCGCGTCGCGGGGCGGCGATTATCGCGGCAGCCCTGTTCGATGCCGAAGACGTGCGAAAGACCGTTGCGCGCCTGACGGCCGAGGGCCGCGTGAGCCGCGTGGTCGTACTGATAGAGACGCTCGATCCTTCGGATATCGAGGGGCTGTTTCGCGCAGGGGCGACCGAGGTTATCGCTGCGCGCAGCATATGCGGCAACGGGCGCGCGGGCGAGGGAACGGTTGATTGCGACCGGTGTCTGACGATTGAGCCCGATGCTTTTGTTGATAGGGAACCCGGGGCGCCTCGCGCTACAAGAGGCCCGCGTGTTGATGATTGTGGAAAAGCGGAAGCCGAGCATGGTCGGTGTCCCCGGGACCCCCTTGCATACGATGAAGTCGGAGAGCCGGTGCCGTATGGCGAGGATCTTTTGGCTGTAGATATGGGATACGTGCATGGCGTGAGCCTGGTCGATGAGCTCGACGAGGTTGAGGGACTTGCCGGGAACGACAATGTTCGTGTCGATGCGACCGTGAAGTCCCCAGATTCGGCCCCACGGACCGAGCAGCCTGCCATGCCGGCTTGGGCGCAGCATATGAGCGCTGCCGGGGAGACGGGGACGTTGCCGCCCGTGCCGGCGCCGCCTGCCCCCACGCCGTCGGCGGATGCCGCCGCTTCGTCGCATCGAGCCCCGGTTGTCTGCGCCGTCTCGGGTTCGGGCGGTTGCGGCAAGTCGACGATCGTCGCCGCCATGGCGCACGCGGCGTCGCTGCTGGGCCTGCGTGCTGCCGTGCTCGACTTGGACCTGATGTTTGGAAACCTCTACGACCTGTTGGGCGCCGATGCCCCGCATGACATGGCGACGCTTATCGAGCCATCGGCTGCGGGCGCACTCGCCGAATCGGACATCGTGGCCGCCTCGATGCGCGTGGCCCCGGGCGTCACGCTTTGGGGCCCGGTCGCCGCGCCCGAACAGGCCGAGCTCATGGCGCGTCCGGTGGAGCTGTTGCTCGATGTCTTGCGCCGCGAATCCGACGTGGTGCTTGTCGACACCTCGGTCTTTTGGGGCGACGCCGTGGCGGCCGCGGTGGCGGCGAGCGACCGCTGCCTGGTCGTGGGCGATCCATCGGCGTCGTCTGCGACGTCCGCGGCACGCGTTATCGAGCTGGCGAGCCGTGTGGGCGTGCCGCGTACGCGCATGAGCGCCGTATTCAACCGGTTTGGCGCGCGCGGCGCTGACGAGGATGTCGCCATGCGCTTTGAGATTACCTGCGCGTTGAGCTCCAAGATCCGCATTGCCGACGGCGGGCAGGACTTGGCGGCGCTCATGGCGTTCGGCCGTGCTGACGAGGCAGTGGGCCAGACCAGCGCTTTTGCCACCAGCGTACGCGAAGCCACGCGCAAGATGCTCATGGAGCTGGGCTGCGCCGTCGGTCCCTGGAGTGACATGGTCACCGACCGCGCGACGCGCACCGAGCGCCCGCGTATCCGTCTTCCCTGGTCGCGCGAGGGTGATTCGCGATGAGCTTGCAAACAAGGATTAAGGAAGCCGGTGCGGCCGCGGCGACAGTGCCTGTTGATGCGGGGCGCCACCGTGCCGTCAAGCGCCGCACCAAACGCGCCGTGATGGACCGCATGGGTTATGACGAGGTGGCGCGTATCAGCGCCTACATCGATCCGGCGCTCGCCCGCTCGGAATTGCGTCCTGCGGTGGAGGCGGCGCTCAACGTGGAGGAGCCGGGCGACCTGGCGACGCCCGAGCGCGAGACCATCATCGACGAGATTTTGGATGACGTGGTGGGCCTGGGCCCGCTGCAGCCGCTCATCGAGGACGACACCGTCACCGAGATCATGGTTAACGGCTGCCGATCGGCTTTCTTTGAGCGCGGCGGCGTCTTATATCCCATCGAGCATGCATTTGAGGATGACGAGCAGATCCGCGTGCTCATCGACCGCATCATCTCGCCGCTGGGCAGGCGTATCGACGAGCGCAGCCCTATCGTCAACGCTCGCCTCAAGACGGGCTATCGCGTCAACGCGGTGATCCCGCCTGTGGCGATCGATGGGCCAATCCTCACCATCCGCAAGTTCTCAGACCGCATCTGTTCGTTGGACGAGCTTGTGGGCCTGGGGTCGCTACCGCTTTGGTATGCGCAGCTGCTGTCGTGTGCGGTGTCGCTGCGCCAGGATCTGGCGGTTGCAGGTGGCACGGGGTCGGGCAAGACCACGCTGCTCAACGCGCTGTCGTGCGAGATATCCACCGGCGAGCGCATCGTGACGATCGAGGACTCCGCCGAGCTCAAGTTTGCGCATCACCCGCATGTGGTTCGCCTTGAGGCACGCGAGGCTTCAATTGAGGGCGAGGGCGCGGTGACAATCCGCGACCTGGTGACCAACGCCCTGCGCATGCGTCCCGACCGTATTGTGGTGGGTGAGGTGCGCGGTGCGGAATGTTGCGACATGCTGCAGGCCATGAACACCGGGCACGACGGATCGCTCACCACGCTTCATGCGGGCACCGAGCAGGAGACCGTGGTGCGTTTGACGCTGCTTGCGCGCTATGGCATCGATCTGCCGAGCGAGCTTATCGAGGAGCAGATTGCCATGGCGCTCGACGGCATCGTGATGTCCGAGCGTCATGCGGACGGCAGGCGTTTCGTGTCCTCCTATTCGGGGGTGCGACGCGGCACGTCAGGCGGCGTGGAGCTTGAGCGCTACGTGACGTTCGATGCCGCCACGCGCACCTGGACGCTCGATCGCGAGCCTCCGTTTATCGCGGAGGGCCTGCGCTCGGGAACGCTCACGCATGAGGAGGTGGACGAATGGAGATCGTTGTGCCCCTCGTCGTAGGGGGCTTGACGGGGCTTTCGGCCGCGGTGGCGTGTGGAGCGGAGCCTCGTGCGCCGCGCGTGCCGCCGGCGGAGCTGGTCAGCCATGCGCTTGAGTCGGTTGCCGAGAGGCTGCCGCGTGAGTTGGTAGAAAACGACCTGCTAAAAAAGATTGCCCACTCTTGGGCGGCGCTGATTTCGGCACATCGCGTTGGCCTTGTTATCGAGGATGACGAGGCGCGCCTGGCATGCTTGCTGCTATCGAGTGGTGTCTGCGGCATTGCCCTGACTGTCGTATCGCTGTCGCCCATCGGCTTTGTCCTCGGGCTGCTCGCACCGTTTGGCGTAGGCGCCGCTCGCGACACCTTCGACCGTCGCCGCGAGCAACACGATGTGGAAGAAGCCATGCCCGAGGCCTTTACGGCGCTCTCTATGTCGCTCGCCTCGGGCCATTCGCTGGCCCAGGGCATGAGGTTTGTGGGAACTCACGCGCAAGAGCCGGTGCATACCGAGTTTTTGCGCGTGGCGGCGGCGATCGACTGCGGCGTCTCGGCGACTGATGCGTTGGATGACCTACTCGACCGTATCGATGCCCCCGGCCTTTCGCTTGTCACCTTGGCGCTCAAGGTGTCGCAGCGAACCGGTGCCCCGCTTGCCGACCTGCTATCCGAGGCGTCGAGCATGGTGGGGGAGCGCATTGAGCTCAAGCGCCGCCTGGACGTCAAGACATCGCAGGCGCGCATGTCGGCGCATATGGTCTCGGCGATGCCGGCGGGCATGTGTGCGGTGCTGGCGCTGCTTTCGGCCGACTTTCGCCGCGGCCTTGCAACGCCGGCGGGTGCCGGTGCCGTGGTGCTGGGGCTCGCCCTCAACGCCGTTGCCCTGGTGGCCATCCGACGCATTATGCGGGTGGAGCTATGAGCGCCCTGGTCGGGGTCGCGGCGTGCCTGTGCGCGCTCAGCGTGTTTATCGTGACAGGACTCAATCGTGCGGACGCATGCAAGATCGCCCAGGTCTGCAAACGCGAGGCGCTGCTGGTTGTTGCGGCTGCCCGATCGGTGACCGATGTCCTGGTAGCACGGTTGAGGGGCATGCTCGGCACGGGTGGTACGGCGCAGGTGTCGCTCGGCGAGGTGTCCGAGATGATCGACGTGGTGCGTCTGGGGCTTTCGGCCGGCCTTTCGTTCGATGCGGCGCTTGAGGTTTTTTGCGCCAATCGCCGATCGACGTTGGCGCTCCGCCTTGAGCGAGCCTGCATGGCGTGGCAGGTGGGCGTGGGGACGCGCGAGGACGAGCTCCTGGCGGCCGCGCGCGACCTGGATGTGCGGGCGCTCGAAACCTTTGCCATCACAGCGGGGCAGGCGCTTGCCCTCGGTGCCCCGCTTGCCGAGACGCTGGCAGCCCAAAGTCGCGAGATTCGCGCGGCCCATCGCGCTGCAGTCGAGCGCGAGATCGAGCGCGCGCCGGTCAAGCTGCTGATTCCCACCGGCACGCTCATCTTGCCGGCGTTGCTTCTGTCCATATTGGGCCCGCTGCTGGGAGCAGGCGGGATGATGTAGGGAGGAATACATGAATACGATGACTGACGTTGCTGGCAAGGTCTGGAGCTGGGCGTTTTGCCAGTCAATTCACGCTCGCCAGCGTGCCGAGGAACTGCTGCGGGAGGAGAGCGCGCAGGGCACCACCGAGTACGCCATCCTGGTCGGTGTGCTCGTGGTGATCGCCATCATTGCCATCGTCGCATTTAAGGGCAAGGTCCAAGATCTATGGAGCGCTATCAGCGAGGGCATCAACAGCCTGTAGAGGGCGCCCGTCCCGTCGGCGCGTTGCTGGTGCTTGCCTGTGCGGTCGTGGCGGTGGCAGTGGTGGTTTGGGGGCTTAACGCAGCACGGCAACAACGTTTAGGGGTTGCCGCGGATGCGGGCTCGGGTTCGGTTGCGGCGTCTCAAAAAGACGATGCGCGAGACGCGGACGATGCGAATGCCGTCGTCACGGCGCAAACGTTCTTGCAAGCACTCGACGAGCGAGCGGACGCTGCAACGGGTTCATCTGCAAACAATGCCGTCGCTGTTCGTCTCGCATGGTCCGAGTGCCGACCGATGACCGAAGCGGCGGCGGATATGCTGCGTTCCTATCGCGAGGTGCCCACGGCGCAACTTGCTCTGAGCGGCTATCTCGACATCAAGGGCAACGTGTGGGGCGCCATCGTGCGTGACGGACGCGGCTGGGTCGATATGGTGACGGTTGCCGCGGATGCTGGTGATACTTCGTGTCGCCTGCGCGTGGTCCGCCTGACCCCGCAGACAACGAACTCAAAGGAGGGGTCGTGAAATGCATGATGTCCTGCGCGAGGAATCTGCCCAGGCAACGGTCGAATACGCCATCGTCACGGTGGCGCTGCTTTCCATCGTGCTGGCGATCGCGGGGCTTTGGCGTGCCGGTGCCGATGGGCGCTTGGCGGCGCTGGTCGAGCGGGCGGCGTCTCACGGCGTCACTTCGACATCGGTTGTCGACGCTGCTGCGGGTTCTAAGGACATCGTGCTGTATTGATGTCGCGCGCGAGGACCGGGCGCAGTCTACGGTCGAGGCGGCATTCCTGCTGCCGACGTTTCTGACGCTCGTCCTGTTGGCGCTGCAGCCGGTGTGCCTGCTCTACACACGCGCGGTCATGGAGTCTGCCGCCGCCGAGACCGCGCGGCTCATGACCACGACGACGGTGGGGGATGACGAGGATATTAAGGAGTTCGCCCGCCGCCGTCTTGCCGCGGTTCCCGACGTTTCGATTTTTCATGCCGGCGGGCCTCTGTCGTGGGATATCGAGCTTGGTCGGGCTGGCACGGGCGGCGTCTCGTCCGTTTCCGTTACCGGCGAGGTTAAACCGCTGCCCGTGATCGGTGTGTTTGCGCAGGCTATGGGTAGTGCAGGCCAAAACGGCTATGTCGAGCTTAGGGTCGACGTCTCGTATCGATCACGTCCCGAGTGGCTGGAGGGAGACTATGATTCATGGATTGCTGCATGGGATTAAGCGCTGCCTGTTGAGGGTGACGAGGGGGTTTGCGTGCCGTTGCCGACCGCGTGCTCGCTGCAAGCGAGGTGGCTTTATGGGTCGAGCCGGGATCGACCTGTTTATCGAAGACGGTGCCTATACCACGCTCTCCTCTGCGGTGGTCATCTTGGTGGTGCTCACGTTGCTGTTTTCGTCGACGGCGGCGATATGGAGCATGTCGCGCGCGGGGGACACCCAGGTGGCTGCCGATAGCGGCGCGCTGGCAGGCGCCAATGTGGTGGCGTCCTACCATACGGCTGCGACAGTGGTGGATGCGAGCATATTGAGTTTGGGCCTAGCGGGGTTTGCCACGATCGGCACCGGCTTGGTCGCCATCCTTATTCCGGGTGCCGAGCTTGCCGCGGGCGATATGGTCGACATGGGGATCGAGATCATTAAAACGCGCAATAAGTTTGCCAAAAGCGCCTCCAAGGGCCTGCAGAAAATCGAGACGGCTCTACCGTATCTGGTCGCTGCGCGAGCTACGCAGGCCGTGTCGGCGCAGGATACCGAGGGTGCGACCTATACCGGTACGGCGCTTGCCGTGCCCAGGACGTCCGAGTCGGATTTCGTTGCGCTCGAGGGGTCCGAGATCTCGACCGATGCCGTCGAGAGCGCCTCAAAAGACCTTGACTATGCCGCCAAGGAACTGCAGAAAGCGTCCGAGAAAACGTCAAAGGCCAAGGAACGCGCCTGGCTTGCCGACTGCGGTGGATCGGACGAGAACGCGATTGGCAGCTGTTCATGTATGTGGGAACGCGCGGGGAGTTTGGCAAAGCTCTCAGGTGAGCAGAACCCGCATTATGCCTCGAGCGTTACGTGGGAGCCGCAAGTGGCGCTCGATCGCGCGAAGGCCTACTATCACCAGCGTCTGGCAGACGAAAAACCGCAGGGTTCAAGCGTCGAGATGAAGGCGGAGTCGGCGGCGCGCAAGGCGTTTTACACCTATGCGAGTACAGAGGTCAATCGTGCATATGTAACCGAGGGCGGAGATGAAGTCGCTTCCTATATTCCGCTGTTGCCGCGCAACACTGACGAGGTGCGAGCGACGGAGCTCTATACCGATGCGGCGTGGCCAACCAGTACCAACGATGGCAAGACGTATCTGCATTACGGAACGAGTTGCCCCAACTATAAGAAAGGGACGCCAGGCGGGCTAGCCTCGGTCGCTGCTTATGACGGGCAGGACAAATGCAACAGATGCCATTTTGGTGTTTCGTCGCTCGGCGCCGTTGCGGCTCCTTCGACTTCAATCGAAAACGGCTTCGAGTACCACTTTGATCGATTCAAAGACGCTCTGGAAGACTACGTCGAATGCCGCAACAAAGAGCTTGAGCTCATGCGCCAGACCGAGGACGAGGCTGACCGTGCGGGCAATGCGTTTGACGAGGCTATTAAAACGCTTTCGGGCGAGCGTCCGCGTATCGCCCCGCCCGGGCGAAATGGCGTGGTTGCCCTTGCGGTTTCGGGTGCCATCTCGAGCCCCGATGAGCTCAACTCTTCGTTTAACACGACAGTCAGGCTTGGCGATCGCGGAGCAATCTCTGCTGCGGTGCTGGCGCCCGATGACGCGACGGCGCAGAACAACGTTCTCTCGCGGTTTTTCTCGACGTTGGAGGAACGTTCGGGTGGCGTTGCCGGCGTACTCGATGGCGTCATGGATGTTTGGGGACGGCTACTTGTGGGATACGGAGACATCCAGGGCTCGGCCGACGAGCTTATGGACGAGATGATCGATGGCCTGGGAGGGAGCAGTGGCGCGCTGGGCTCCATTGCATCGTGGCTCGGCGATACCGTTTCGGCGTCCGTGGCGGCGCTGGGCTTGGAGCCGTGCGACTTGCGCCTGCGAAAGCCGGTGCTGACCGACACCGCCAATGTCATCAAGAGCCCTGGGTCTGACATCACAGGTCTTTCTAAAGTGCAGGACAAGCTACGAAGTATTCCGCTGGGCGTGACCGACCCCAAGGCGCTTTGCGAGGCGCTGGAATATCAAGTCGAGCGCACCATCAGCGGCACGGTGTTCACGCTTGCGGAGATTCCGCTGCCCGGCGGCGGTTCCATCCCACTTACCGTCGATGTCGCCACACTGGCGGGTGCCCTGGGCGGTGGGTCGTAATGGGCATCCGCACGCGCCTGTGCGAGGAGCGCGCCCAGGCGACGGTCGAGATGGCCGTGGTCACGCCCGTCCTGCTGGTTCTGGCGCTTATCGTGTACAACGTCATGGTCTTTGCCGGCGCGGTCGCGCGCTTCGATCGCGTGGTGCCCGATATCGTGCTAGCGCATGCCGTGGCACCGAGCGGGGAGGGCGATGGCAGCTCCATCGATGCCTCCGCGACCGTTCAGGCTCAGATCCAACATGCCATGGAAGGCTGTGACGTGCAGATTGAGGTCTCGAGCGAACAGGGCACGACGACATCGGATGGCGGTCTGCTCTCGCTTTCCGGCACGTTTAGGACCTATACCTGCATCATGCGCTATGAGCCGTGGCCGAGCTCGCTCAGCATCGCCGGCGTTTCGCTGGGGGCACCGGCACAGTTGTCGCACGAGCGCGCGGTGACAGTCGACCCGTGGCGTCCGGGGGTGGTCACGTGACCGCGGTCTCATCCTACATTGCCTACGCGCGGGCGCTCAACAGGCTGGGTTGGACGCCTGCCGAGTTTGTGGTGGCGGAGTCGTTTGCCGTGCGCCTGCGCGGCATGCTGGGACGGTCTCCGATTGCTGCCAACGGGTTGCCGCTCGTCATGGCGTTTCCACGCTGCTCTTCGGTCCACACCTGCTTTATGGCCTACCCCATCGACATTGCTTTTATCGACCGAAACGGCAGCATCCTCGCATGCTACGAAAACGTCCGTCCTTGGCGCATGTGTTCCTGTCCCGGTGCCTGGGCGGTGCTGGAACGCCCTTCAATCCTCGCTACACCTCCCGCCTTTCAACAAGTGCCGGCGTAAGAATTGGCGACAGCGGACTTTCGTCATACGAAATTGGGTAAGATGGAGGAGAAGATGCATGGATGTTGAGATCCATCCCAACGCCAAAAAACACTTGACGGAAAAGCAAGTGCTTGGTGCCTGGTTCGCGGTTACTGAGTGCATTCGCCGCGAGTCGGAGGACGAGCCGCCGAGATGGCTTGCCATTGGATGGCTTCCAGATGGTCGAAGTGTGGAACTTGTTGCAGTCGAACTAATTCGTGGATGGCTCATTATTCATGCCCTGTCTCCGGTTCAGAAGAAATTCTGGCAAGAGATCGAGCAAGCTCGGCAGAGGGGTCGATGATGAGCAAGGCGTATACGGCTGCCAATGGTCAGGTTGTAACGGATGAAATGATTGACGCGTGGTGCGAGTCGTACGAGCATGGCGGGTTTCCGGACGGCGAGCATACCGTTGGGGGGATCGTGCACGGGCGGCCTCCGCTCTCAAGCGAAGGTACGGCAACGCTATCGGTCAAGATTCCCCTAGGGATGAAGGAGGCGATTCGTCGTCGGGCGGCGGCTGAAGGAATGACGCCAAGTGAGTTTGCCCGTGCAGCCTTGAGCGAAAAACTTCTTGCGGTGGGTTGATGTCTCTAACGTGCTGTTCTATAGGGTCGGCCTTGTGGCTGGCGCCGTGCTCAAAAACTTTTTTCAAATTCTCGGTTGACCGGAGCGCGTCCTTGGTTATACTAATCAAGCCTTGAAACAAGGCACACCTCAAATGGCTGGGTAGCTCAGTTGGTAGAGCAGAGGACTGAAAATCCTCGTGTCAGGGGTTCGATTCCCTTCCCCGCCACCTTGAATTGACTAGGACCTCTGCAAAGGGGTCCTTTTCTTTTATGTGGACCATGCATGGAATCGAACCCCGTGAGGGCGCGGAGCTGAGGAAACGCGCAAGCGTTTTCCAGCGTAGCTCGCAAGGCGCGCAAGCGCCGCGGCGGTCCGTCCGCGCAGCGCGCGGACGCGATTCCCTTCCCCGCCACCTTGAATTGACTAGGACCTCTGCAAAGGGGTCCTTTTCTTTTATGTAGGGTTCCGCGGAAAATGCATCCCAGAATTGGGCTTTAGAGCGGGATGCGCTTTCCGGCGCTTGCTTCCGACGTGCGTGCACATCTCGGCGCACTAGCTCGGGCTCGCCCCAGACATTCCTCCCGCTTTTGCGCCACTTTGCAGACCGTTCGGTCGTCTGTCCGTACGCGCGGGTATACTCAAAACGATACTTTTCCTATGCAATACGATGCAGGTTTGGCCTGCACGATCCGAAGGGGGCAGTGATGGAGAGGATACTCGGCGTTAATCTCTCTGGCTGGTTTATTCCCGAGCCTTGGGTGACCCCGTCGCTATACGCGGCGACCGGTGCATCCAACGCGGCCGAGCTGCAGGAGGCCATGGGCACCGCCGCCTATAACGAGCGCATGCGCCGTCATTACGAGACGTTTGTGAGTGAGGACGATTTTCGCCGCATGGCGCAGATCGGTCTCAATGCCGTGCGTCTGCCGGTGCCCTGGTATGCCTTTGGTTCGCAGGAGGCCGATGCGTCCTACATCTCGGTTGTCGACTACATCGACCGTGCAATTGAGTGGGCTGCCAAGTACGACATCCGCGTGCTGCTCGATCTGGCGACGGTGCCCGGTGGCCAGGGCGATTCCAACGATTCGCCCACCACGCCGGAGGCTGTTGCCGAGTGGCATTCGTCCACCAACGGCCGTCATGTCGCACTCGACGTGCTCGAGCGCTTGGCCGATCGCTACGGCGAGGCCGAGAGCCTGCTGGGCATTGAGCTGCTGGACACGCCGCAGATGAGCGTCCGCAAGAGCCTCTTTACCATGACGGATGGAATTCCGGCCCACTACTTGCGCAATTTCTATCGCGATGCCTACGAGCTCGTCCGTTCGTATATGCCCGAGGATAAGATCGTCGTCTTCTCGTCTTCGGGGCATCCCAGCGAGTGGAAGCATTTTATGCGCGGTGCCAAGTACAAGAACGTCTACATGGACCTTCACCTGTACCATTACCGCGACGAGTACGCGCTCGACATCACGAGCCCCCGCGGGCTGACGACGGCGATTTCGCGTAACAAGCGCGAGCTTAAAGAAGCGATCTCGACAGGGTTCCCCGTGCTGGTGGGCGAATGGTCGGGCGCGGCGATCTTTGCCAACTCGTCGGTTACGCCCGAGGGCCGCAATGCCTACGAGCGCGTGTTTATCGCCAACCAGCTGGCTTCGTTTGCGCCGGCTGCCGGTTGGTTCTTCCAAACGTGGAAGACCGAGAAGCGCATTGCAGCATGGGACGCCCGCGCGGCACTCGGTACGCTCGAGCGCGGCATGATTGAATAGGTTGATATGACGCAAAACAGCGCCCATACGGGCAAACTCTATGTGGTCGGCACGCCCATCGGCAACCTGGGCGACCTGTCCCCGCGCGTTGGCGAGGCCTTTGCCGCCGCTGATGCCATTTGCTGCGAAGACACGCGTGTGACGTCAAAGCTGCTGATGCATCTGGGCATTTCCAAGCCGCTTGTCCGTTGCGACGAGAATGTGATCGCCAGTCGCGCCGCCGGCCTGGTCGACCGCCTGCTGGCGGGGGAGACCCTCGCCTTTGCCTCGGACGCCGGCATGCCGAGTGTGTCCGACCCCGGCCAGGCGCTGGTCGAGGCAGCGCGTGAGGCCGATGTGCCCGTCGAAGTTATCCCCGGGCCCTCTGCTTGCGTCACGGCGCTCGTTTCGTCCGGCATTCCCTGCGAGCATTTTTTCTTCGAGGGCTTTTTGGGCCGAAAGCACGGCGACCGCGTGCGCCGTTTGCAGCGCCTTGCCGTAGTGCCCGGCGCGCTCATCTTCTACGAGTCTCCACACCGCATCGTGGCGACGCTCGAGGCCGTGGCGGAGGTCTTTCCCCAGCGTGAGGTTGCCGTCTGCCGCGAACTCACCAAGCTGCACGAGGAGGTCTTGCGCGGGCCTGCTGCCCAGCTCGCCGAGGAGCTGCGTGCTCGCGGCGAGGTAAAGGGCGAGATTGCGCTGGTCATCACGCCGCCGAGCGAGGATGAGGAGGCCGGTATCGTGCCGGTTGGCGCCGCGGCAGCGGATCCCGACGAGGCCCTGTGCGAGGATATCCGCTCCGCGCTCGAGGAGGGGGAGCCCGCCTCTGCGGTGGCCAAGCGCCTGTCTCAGAAGTATTCGCGCCGCAAGCGCGATGTCTATGCCATGGTGCTCGATATGCAATAGATGGAGGATATCCAGCCCTTGCGCTAGAATCATCCCCTGTATGCAACGTTTTTCTGGAGGACAAACCCCATGGATCAAAGCAAGCCTTCGTTCTTTATCACGACGCCCATCTACTACGTCAACGCCGATCCGCACCTGGGCACGGCTTATTCCACCATCATCGCCGACGTTCAGGCTCGCTATCGCCGCTCCGCCGGCTATAACGTCAAGTTCCTGACCGGTATGGACGAGCACGGCGAGAAGGTCGCCGAGGCCGCAGCCAAGCATGGCATGACGCCGCAGGAGTGGACCGACAGCCAGGCTCCGCACTTCAAGGAGCTTTGGAGCAAGCTCGAGATTTCCAACGACGACTTCATCCGCACCACCGAGCCGCGCCAGCATCATGCCGTTCAGTACCTGTGGGAGCGCATGAAGGAGTCCGGTTACCTGTATAAGGGCAGCTACGACGGCTGGTATTGCGTGCCTGACGAGACCTACTTCACCGATACGCAGGTCCAGAAGGGCGACGAGGAGTACGGCAGCGTCGGCCAGCACCTGTGCCCCGACTGCCACCGTCCGCTTGAGCGCGTGCAGGAGGAGTCCTACTTCTTTAAGCTTTCCGCCTTCCAGGACAAGCTGCTCAAGCTTTACGACGAGCACCCCGACTTTGTCGAGCCTGCGTTCCGCATGAACGAGGTGCGCAGCTTTGTCGAGGGCGGCCTTAACGACCTTTCCGTGAGCCGCACGAGCTTTGACTGGGGCATTCAGGTCCCGTTTGACGAGGGCCACGTGACCTACGTGTGGTTCGATGCGCTGCTCAACTATATGACGGCCGTCGGCTACGGCGTCGACACCGACGAGGCGCGTGCCGAGCTGGCCTATCGTTGGCCCGCGCAGTTCCACATCGTGGGTAAGGACATCATCCGCTTCCACTGCGTCATTTGGCCCGCCATGCTCATGGCCATCGGTGAGGCCCTGCCCGAGCACGTCTTTGCCCACGGCTTCCTGACCGTGCGCAATGCCGAGACCGGCAAGGCCGAAAAGATGTCCAAGAGCCGCGGCAACGCCATCGCTCCGCAGGACGTTATCGACATGCTGGGCGTCGAGGGCTATCGCTATTACTTCATGACCGACGTCGTCCCCGGCACCGACGGTGCCATCAGCTTCGATCGCATGGAGCAGGTCTACAACGCCGACCTGGCCAACAGCTGGGGCAACCTTATCTCGCGTTCGCTCAACATGAGCGGCAAGTACTTTGACGGTTGCGCGCCCGCCAAGCCCGCGTCGTTCGATGCGTTCGAAAACCCGCTGGCAAAGATCGCCGATGGCCTGGTCGAGCGCTACATGGCCAAGATGGACGTGCTCGATTACGGTGGAGCCAAGGACGAGGTCATGGAGCTCATCCATGCCGCCAACCACTACATCGAGGACTCCGAGCCCTGGGCGCTTGCCAAGGACGAGGCCAAGGCTGACGAGCTGGCGTTTGTGATCTACAACCTGCTCGAGGCCATCCGCATTGCCGCTCACCTGCTGATGCCGCTCATGCCCCAGACCTCTGCCGAGGCCCTGCGCCGCCTGTCCTGCGAGGACGAGGCCGCGACCGACGACCTCAAGGGCATTTGCGCTTGGGGCCTGCTTGCAGGTGGTCAGCCCGTCGAGAAGGGCGAGCCGCTGTTCCCGCGTCTGGGCTAAGACGCCGCGCGCCATATCGGCAATTTACTGTTTAGATGTAAGGGCATGGCCGCAACGGTCCATGCCCTTTTGTTTCAAGACGCCGCTACCATGCTAAGGAGGCAACTATGACAACTTCGCCTTTGGCAAACCCCACGGCAACAAGGGAGCTGCTGGAGGAGTTTGGCCTTGCGACCAAGCATCGCCTGGGCCAGAACTTCCTGATCGACAACCATGTAATTGAGCGCATTTGCGAGCTTTCCGAGCTTGCGGGCGATGAGCGCGTGCTCGAGGTTGGTCCGGGCGTTGGTACGCTCACGCTTGCGCTGCTGCAGGAGGCGGCGTGCGTCACGTCGATCGAGGCCGATCCCGAGCTCGAGCCGGTGCTCGATGCCCATGCCGCCGACTACGCCAACTTCCGCTTTATCATGGGCGATGCGCTCAGGGTAACGCCGGAGCAGATTGAGCAGGCTGCGGGCGGTGAGCCGACGGTATTTGTCGCGAATCTGCCCTATAACGTGGCGGCGACGATCATCCTTCAGTTCTTCCAGACGATGCCCGCGCTCAAGCGCGCCGTCGTCATGGTTCAAAAGGAGGCTGCCGATCGCATTGCCGCAACGCCGGGCAACAAGACCTATGGCGGCTATACGGCAAAGCTGGGCCTGTATGCGCAGGTTACGGGTCGCTTTGAGGTGCCGCCGCGTTGCTTTATGCCGGCACCGCACGTGGACTCGGCCGTCGTGCGTATCGACCGTGTTGACGGCGTGGTGCCCGAAGGACTCGATCGCGAGTTTGTGGCCCGCGTGATTGACGCCGCATTTGCTCAGCGTCGCAAGACCATCCGCAATTCCATGAGCGCCAACGGCTTTGCCAAGGACGTGCTCGATGCCGCCTTTGAGGCTTGCGGTATCTCACCCACCACGCGCGCTGAGACGCTCGATGTTGCTGACTTTGTCCGCCTGGCCCAGGAGCTAATCCATGACGCCTAATGCCGAACGCGTGACGTTTACCAAGAAAAAGAAGACGGTTGCCTGCCCCGTGCCCTTGGCACCGCTTGCCGACACGCATGCGCATCTGCTTTCGTTTTGGGGCAAAGAAGTGCCCGAGACGCTCGTGCGCGCGAAAGCCGCGGGCGTCGACCTGTTGGTGACGATGCTCGACCCCATCGCCGACAAGCGCAGCGTGACGGACTATAGCGACTGGCTCGTGCGCGAAATTCTACCGATGCGGGATATTCCGCAGATCAAGTATCTCGCTGGCGTTCATCCCTATGGCGCGCCGGATTATACCGACGACATTCACGCGCAGGTCGTTGCCGCGCTCGATAATCCTTTGTGCGCCGGTATCGGCGAGATCGGCCTGGACTACCACATGGATTACGATGACGACATCGCGCCGGCGCCCCATAGCGTGCAGATTGATTGCATGGCACGTCAGCTCGAAGTTGCCGTGCGCCGCAATGTGCCGGTGGAGCTGCACCTGCGGCACGAGGACTCGGATGGGGAGCGCACTTCGCATATGGATGCGTACAACGTGTTGCGCGAGGTGGGTGTGCCTCAGGCCGGTTGCGTGCTGCACTGCTTTGGCGAGGATCGAGCCACGATGGAGCGCTTTGTGGGTTTGGGCTGCTATATCGCCTATGGCGGCGCGGCCACCTTTAAGCGCAACGACGACGTGCGCGAGGCATTTGCGGCGACCCCGCTCGATCGCATTTTGTTCGAGACGGATTGCCCGTATATGGCACCGGAGCCCATTCGTGGTCTTGAGTGCGAGCCGGCAATGATTTCTATCACGGCAAACACGCTGGTCAACGACCGTGTCGATCGTACCGGCGAGGATGCTGAGGCAATCGCGCGAGCAGCTTGGGAAAATGCCTGCAAACTTTTTCAAAAATAGTTCTTGCGTTCGCGATGGTGCTCCGTTATTCTAATTCCTGCACGCGGGCGTGGCGGAATTGGCAGACGCGTACGGTTCAGGTCCGTATGGGGGCAACCCCATGAAGGTTCAAGTCCTTTCGCCCGCACCATTAAATGAAAGAGCTCCCAGCAATGGGGGCTTTTTTGTTATGGGCCCATCGCGGGGACTTGAACCTGTGAAGGAGCGAGCGTAAAGAAAACGCGGAGCGTTTTTAGCGAGCTGGCGAGTCCGCCGGCAGGCGGGCGAAGCCGGTGCGGATCCGCGAAGCGGATACGCGGACGTCCTTTCGCCCGCACCATTGATTGAAAGAGCTCCCAGCAATGGGGGCTTTTTTGTTATGGGCCTCCTGTTGGTGTCACGTGGCTGCTTCGTGCGGGTATCCTAGTGCCAACGTGTGCCTATCAGAGGAGAGACCATGCTGTTGTCCGGTATTATCGCTGCTCTTACGAGCCTTCTACTTCCCATCATCATTTTGTTGCTGCTGCTCCCCAACGCCTGCTATGTCGTTGAACAGCAGCATGCCGTGATCATCGAGCGTTTGGGCAAGTTTAACCGCATCGTTAACGCGGGCTTCCACATGAAGGTGCCCGTGATCGACCGCAAGGCCGCCACGGTGAGTCTGCGCACCATGAAAAACGGTTTTGGCATCGACGTTAAGACCCAGGACAACGTGACCATCGGCCTTGAGGTCTCTGCTCAGTACCACGTGAGCTATGACATGGGCGCCGGCCCGGCAGATTCGGGCATCTACAAGAGCTACTACATGCTGCAGGAGCCCGTCGACCAGATGCGTGATTTCATCACCGATGCCCTGCGCTCTTCCATCCCTGTCTATACGCTCGATGAGGTCTTTGCCAAGAAGGATGACATCGCCAAGGACGTTAATGCCACCGTGTCCGAGCAGATGGCTGCCTACGGCTTTACCCTGGTGTCGACACTCATCACCAAGATCGCGCTGCCGACCGAGGTCGAGAACTCCATGAACGACATCAACGCCGCCCAGCGCAAGCGCGCTGCTGCGCAGGAGCTCGCTGAGGCCGACCGCATCAAGCGCGTTACCGAGGCGACCGCCGAGGCCGAGGCTATGGAAAAGGCGGGCGAAGGCATCGCCAACCAGCGCAAGGCCATCGCGCTGGGCATCAAGGATTCACTCGAGATCATCCAGGAGACGGGTGTCGGCAACGACGAGGCCAACCAGCTGTTCATGTTTACGCAGTGGTCCGAGATGATGACGGAGTTCGCTCGCACGGGTAAAACCTCGACGGTCGTGCTGCCGAGCGATTTCTCGCAGTCGGCCTCGATGTTCGAGCAGATGCTGACCGCCGGCAAAGTTCAAAACGATTCGAAGGAGTAGGTGCGCGTGAAGTACACCGTCGTTTGCGTCGGTAAGCTCAAGGAGCGCTTTTGGAAGGACGCGTGCGCCGAGTACACCAAGCGCCTGGGCGCCTATGCCAAGGTGGATGTCCGCGAGGTGGCTGATATCGACCCGGCTAAGGCGGGCGGCGTGGATGCCGCGCGCGACAAGGAGGGGGCGGCGATACTTGCAGCCCTGCCGCCTCGAGCGCATGTGATCCTGCTTGCCATTGAGGGCAAAGAGCGCTCGAGCGAGGAGCTTTCGGCGCGGCTCGATGATCTTATGCTGCGTGGTAACAGCGACATCGCCTTTGTGATTGGCGGATCGGACGGCGTGAGCGATGACGTGCGCGCGCGGGCCGACGAGATGCTCAGCTTTGGACGCATTACCTTGCCGCATAACTTGGCGCGTGTGGTGCTGCTGGAGCAGATCTACCGCGCCTGCAAGATTAGCCGTGGCGAGCCGTATCACAAATAGGTCGGCAATACGAAACAATGCCGTGGGACAATAGCCTTCGTTTTGAAGAGCGTGTCTGAGAGGACTATGAGATATGAAGATTGGATTTGTCGGTTTTGGCAATATGGCGAGTGCTATGGCCGATGGCTGGATCGCCGCCGGTGTGGCTGCGAGCGATATGTGCGCCTGCGCGGGCCACTACGACGCCTTGGTTGAGCGTTGTGAGACGCGTGGGATGGTTGCCTGTCGTGATGCGGCGGAGGTTGTCGCCGCATCCGAAATCGTGGTTGCCGCGGTTAAGCCGTACATGATCGAGAAGGTCTTCGCTCCGCTCAAGGACGTCCTAGCCGACAAGGTTGTCCTTTCGGTCGCCTGGACTTGGGACAGTACCAAGTGGGAAAAGGTCCTGCCGGGTGTCGCGCATATCTCGACGGTGCCCAACACGCCGGTTTCGGTGGGCGAGGGCGTCATCGCCTGCGAGAAGTCCTCTACGCTCAGCGACGAGCAACGTGCTGTTGTGCTCGACCTGCTCGGTAAGCTTGGCACCGTCGTCGAGCTCGATTCGAGTCTGCTGTTTGTGGGCGGTACCGTGGGCGGTTGCGCACCGGCATTTGTCGCCATGGCGATTGAGGCCTTGGGCGACGCGGCCGTCAAGCACGGTATCCCGCGCGCCGATGCCTATCGCATTGTGAGCCAGATGGTGCTGGGCACGGCAAAGCTGCAGCTTGCGACTGGTCAGCATCCTGCGGCGATGAAGGATGCCGTATGCTCACCCGGCGGCGCCACCATCAAGGGCGTCGTCGCGCTCGAGGACGCCGGTATGCGCAGTGCCCTGGTCAAGGCCATCGACGCCACCCTCCAGTAAAACCTGCCATTTAGGGATAGGTTTATTTCGGCAGGTTTTTCCTGCGGTTTTGTCGTATATGCGAAAAGCGCCCCGCAACTGGCTCAATTCCAGTTGCGGGGCGCTTGCGTTTGCCCAGATAAAACAGACCAAAATAAACCTGTCCCTTTTTGGCAGGTTAGTCCCAGAAGCTGTCTTCCTCATCCTCGGACTTGGGTCCGCGGTCGACGTACATCTTATGGGTACGCTTCTCCATTACAAAGGCAAGAATCGCAAATAACAGGATGCCGCCGGCGAAAAGGATGGCAAAACCGGTGCGGGTGCCAAACAAAAAGGAAAAAACTGCGTCCATTGGGTGCCTTCTTGCGTAGTTGAGTTGGGTCGTAAACGCTCATAAGTATATACTTGCCCATACATGTACAAGGTTGCAACCTAAATGGAATGTATATCGCCGGAGGATCTAATGCTTGATATCAAGTTTGTTCGCGAGAACCCCGATGCCATCGATGTCGCCATGGCTAACCGCCAGACGTCTTGGGATCGCGAGAAGTTCTTTGAGCTCGACGACGAGCGCCGTGCCGTCATCACCGAGGTCGAGGAGCTCCAGGCTACGCGCAATGCCGAGTCCAAGAAGATCGGCGCCCTGATGAAGGAGGGCAAGAAGGACGAGGCCGAGGCCGCCAAGGAGGCCGTGCGCGCCGTCAACGAGAAGATTGACGGTCTGGCCGAGCGCCGTACTGCTCTCGAGCAGGAGCAGTACGACTTCATGGCTCACCTGCCCAACATTCCTTGCGAGGCCACGCCGTACGGCAAGGACGAGGACGAGAATATTGAGCGCCGTCGTTGGGGCACCCCGCGCGAGTTCGACTTCGACTTTAAGCCGCATTGGGATCTGGGCACCGATCTGGACATCCTCGACTTCGAGCGCGGCAACAAGCTCTCCGGCAGCCGTTTTACCGTTCTCGATGGCGCTGGCGCCCGCCTGGAGCGCGCCCTCATCAACTTCTTCCTCGATACGCACACCAGCCGTGGTTTTAAGGAGTGGTGGCCGCCCATCGTCGTCAAGCGTCAGACCATGTTTGGCACGGGTCAGCTGCCCAAGTTCGAGGACGACGCCTACCACGTCTCGGGCGACAACTTCCTGATTCCCACCGCCGAGGTCGTGCTCACCAACCTGCACGCCGGCGAGGTCCTCGACGCCGACACCCTGCCGCGCCGCTACACCGCCTTCACCCCCTGCTTCCGCGAGGAGGCCGGTTCCGCCGGTCGCGACACCCGCGGCATCATCCGTCAGCACGAGTTCGACAAGGTCGAGATGGTCAAGTTCGCTAAGCCGGAGGAGTCCGACGAGGAGCTCGAGAGCATGACCGCCGAGGCCGAGTACCTGCTGCAGCAGCTGGGCCTTCCGTATCGCGTGATTAGCCTGTGCACCGGCGACTTGGGCTTCTCTGCCCGTCAGACCTACGACGTCGAGGTTTGGCTGCCGAGCTACAACGCCTACAAGGAGATCAGCTCCTGCTCCAACTGCGGTGACTTCCAGGCTCGCCGCGCCAACATCAAGTATCGCGACCCCGAGAACTTCAAGGGTTCGCGCTACCTGCACACCCTCAATGGTTCCGGCCTGCCGGCCGGCCGCACCATGGCCGCCATTCTGGAGAACTACCAGAACGCCGACGGCACCATCACGATTCCCGAGGTTCTGCGTCCTTACATGGGCGGCCTCGAGAAGATCGAGCCGGTCGCGTAACTTGCCTGCATAGGGGATATGCAAGGGCGCTCCTTCGGGGGCGCCCTATTTCGTGCGCAGGTCCATACCATGCCGTGCGGACAGCTCAATAGAAAACACACGAACAACTGTTCTGTATACAGCCATCTACCTGCTATGCTTTTGCTAAATAAGAGCGAGAGAAAGGGGACGCGATGGAGCTGTTTGATGATCGGGTGGTTTTGTTTGAGAGCGACGAGGGCGGGGAGTACCTGCTTGTAACGTGTGAGCCGTCTGGCATGGGCGGCCTGGTGGTTCGGCAGACGAGTGAGGGTCCGTTGACACAATGGTGCTTTGAGGAGTCGCCGCATGTGGTCGAGACGTTTGTGGCGCACGAGGGGCTTGTGGCGCTGGAGCAATTCTATGGAGTTGGGACTTCCAACCAGGTCGCGCGCATGCTGAGTATCTCGTTTGCCGATTATGATTGTGCCCAGCGGGTGAGATCGCTCCTGAGGGAACTTGATGCCAAGTTCGACGTGATCGAAAAGCCAATCGATCGTACGGGGAACAGCGGTATATGCGGAGCAGCATGACAAAACTGCGTTCCACAAAAAAGTTTGAGATTGTGCTTGACTCCAATAAGCTAAAGTGGTTTTATATGTCTTGCGCTGCGGCGTTACCTCAGCTGGATAGAGGGTCTGACTACGAATCAGAACGTCATAGGTTCGAATCCTATACGCCGCACCAATTGAAATCGAAAGCCTCCGGCAACGGGGGCTTTTCTTTTACGTCGGCACTGCATGGATTCGAACCTCGGTCGAGGCGCGGGCGTAAAGAAAACGCGGAGCGTTTTAGCCCGCGGGCGAGCACGCCGGCAGGCGGGCGAAGCCGGTGCGGATCCGCGCAGCGGATGCGCGGAATCCTATACGCCGCACCAATCGAAATCGAAAGCCTCCGGCAACGGGGGCTTTTCTTTTATGGCAACACCGCATGGATTCGAACCTCGGTCGAGGCGCGAGCATCTTAATCATTACTTCGTAAAATTTTTCCAAATTGTCGCTTGACCCATCGAGGGGTCACGTGCATAATAATCCGTGCGTTGCGGCGTTACCTCAGCTGGATAGAGGGTCTGACTACGAATCAGAACGTCATAGGTTCGAATCCTATACGCCGCACCAATTGAGTTTTAAGCCTCCGGAAACGGGGGCTTTTCCTTTACGGGGGCATTGCGGAGATTCGAACCTCGTTCGAGGCGCGAGCGTCAAGAAAACGCGGAGCGTTTTTAGCGAGCGGGCGAGTCCGCCGGCAGGCGGGCGAAGCCGGTGCGGATCCGCGCAGCGGATGCGCGGAATCCTATACGCCGCACCAACTGAACTTTAAAGCCTCCGGTAACGGAGGCTTTTCTTATATGTCGATATACTTGAGAAGTTGCTTTTGCCGTGTTTGAAAGCATCGAGTCGATTGACTGTGTTAAATGAGTAAAAATCAAATTTGATAACTTTTTTCGAAAAATGCTTGACCTTTATTCAGTCGATGTGCATAATAATCAACAAGTCGCGGCGTTACCTCAGCTGGATAGAGGGTCTGACTACGAATCAGAACGTCATAGGTTCGAATCCTATACGCCGCACCATTTGAGATTAAAGCTCCCGGCAACGGGGGCTTTTCTTTTACGTAAACACTGCATGGATTCGAACCTCGGTCGAGGCGCGGGCGTGAAGAAAACGCGGAGCGTTTTAGCCCGCGGGCGAGCGCGCCGGCAGGCGGGCGAAGCCGGTGCGGATCCGCGCAGCGGATGCGCGAAATCCTATACGCCGCACCAATTGAACTTGAAGCCTCCGGCAACGGGGGCTTTTCTTTTATGCCGCCGCTGCATGGATTCGAACCTCGGTCGAGGCGCAGGCGTAAAGCGGACTATTTCCTGTCGACTCGTGTAAGATTTCGAGTAGGTGTCGCGGCCCATCCGTGACCACTCCTTCTTCAAGCGACCGATCAGGGTGATACTTCGTGGCAGAGCGTCCGACATACAAGCTCAGGTTTCTCGATCCCAAGAAGCGCTTTCCGGCGATGCCCGAGCAGCCTGCGGGGCGCTCATATGGCGTGGTCTGGAAACTCTTTGGCGAGGACCAGCATGAATCTTGTTATGTCGTCGAATTCGTTGGCAAAAGCCATGTGTCGCTTTTGGGCTACGTAAGCGTTTTGGGTGAGGTGTACAAGGTGGACCGCCCCGTTAGCGAGGCTCCGCTGCCCAACGATCCCGACATGGAGCTGGTCCTTGACGAGTCGGATTCCAGTATTGGTGAGATTATGGTAAGGGAAGCCAACGGTGCAATGCGTACGTGTGCGCAAACTGCCGGCTCTCCCGAAGGCCCCATGCGCGAGCAGTCCGACCACGAGACATGGAATTCGACCCGCGCCCTTCCATACGGCGAGTTCATGGCCTCGATGTTCTTGCGCTACGTGATATTTGCCAACTCCGAAAGCGCTATTGCGAACACGGCGGGCGTCGACGGTCTCGATGCGGACATGCAAAACGTTGTCGACAAAATAAAGCTCGTAAAGTTGCCCGAGCCGGTCGAGGTGTTTTTGGGCTTTAACACGGCACCGCTACCTGACGCTATCGAGACGCTGCTCTACCGTGTCGACCATGCCGAGAATCCGAGCGGTATCGAGCGTTATGCGGCCGCCCTTATGAGCGAGGTCGACTTGCCCCGACTGCGCACCATCGCCGCCAAGTCCGAGATGAGCCTGGCTCGCATCGATCGCTCAAAGCTTTTCTATCTCAATTTTGATCGTAGCCTGCTGGACCAGGACGAGATTGACATGCTGCTTGCCATCGAGTGCCGTCTCAACCGCCTCTCTGGCATCCTCGAGCGCATCGGGGCCGGATTGGCCCCTGCGGCATCCTCGCCGAGCCTTGAGGGCTGCGCGCTCTTTGATGCGTGGCATATCGCCAAGACGACCAACGATGTTCCCCGACTGCTCGATACGGCCTCGAGCGATAACCCGTGGGGCAAACCGGGTACGGTGGCTTGCCAGCCGGGCGGTGAGTGGGATGTGCGTACCCGCTTCGCGCGTATTGTCGAGGCGCTTAACGTGGTCACACGGCTCGACTATACCTATCGGGCAAACGTTGCCGAGGGGATTATGCTCGTTCGGTTTGGGCGGTCTGTCGTTGATGCCATGCCGCAACGTGAATACGACGCTCAGGATGACGCCTGGCGCGAGCTGGACGAGGACATGCGCGCGATCTGGGCCGCGGAGCACGATGCGCGCGTGGCACTGACGCTTGCGGCAGCGTGTTTTGCCGCGGGCACCTGCATCACGCGCTGCTATGTGCAGATTGCTGCTCCCGACAGGGAGCAGGGCGAGCGCGTTGTCGCAACGTATTTCTTTGGGCGCGCGGCCTATCTGGCCGATTGCGTGCCTGTCGCCAAGGATCTTGAGAGCATGGACATGGACGATATGCCGTGCAAGCGTGTGCTTGAGGCGTATGAGTCAACCGCTCCGGAGACGATTGAGCCTGCGGAGGTTCATGCTCGTCCGCGTGATGACCATCGCACACTTCCGCCGGCGCTGCGCGATCTGCTGCTTGCCGATACGGCTGACGAGTTGGAGGTCATGGAAGAGGACGACGACCCATACGTGGCCCGCGTTGTTGAATTGCGCGAGCAGGCAAAAGTCGACCGTACAGGTGCCTTTGAAGGCTTTTCCCGTCTTGTCGAGGAGTTGGAGGCTAAGTGCGCCGTCGCCGAGCTTTTGGCGACAGGTCCGGTTCAAACGCAGTTTTGCGATAACCAGCTGGTACGCATGGTGCTACCGGTGTTGGAAGAAGACCGCTCTGTGCGAATCCTTCGTGCGCCCGATGCGCTGTACTTTGCCCAGCACGAGATCTGCAGCTTTTACGCCGAGCAAGAGGACTTTGAACGAGCACTGCCCGAGGTGCGCCATCTTTACGATCTGGCACGCTCGTCCATGCAATCGCACTTTGCGCTCATCAACGTGCTTGCGCGTCTGGAGCGCTTTGACGAGATTATCGAGGTGGCGCGCCACGGCCTACGTATTGCCAGCGATCGTTCTGCAATCGGCTACCTGTTCTATCGCTTGGCGTTTGCCTATTGGAATTGCGATCAGCTCGACCTGGCGCTGGCTTGTTACCGTCTGGTGCCGCGCGGCGAGGAGTCGGGCAGTAGCGCGCTGGAAGAAATGCAGGGCCTTATGAATGAGATGGGCGTCAGCGAGCCTCCGACGTTCGAGGAGGCGGTCGAGACCATCCGCAAGGCTGGACTCGAGCTGCCGCCAGTGTCCGCCGTGACGAATCAGCTGGCAGATGCCGCTGTGCAACTGGTCGACAACGGCTTCTTTTTCCTGGCACGCGGTTGCATCTTCCAAATGTGGCGCACCATGGGCAACGACGAGCTCGGCTCCCTCAACCGCTCGCTGGGGTAGGCGAAGCCTCCAAGGAGGAAAGGATGCTAGGCAATTAGAAAATTTCCTCTTGCCCATCCTTGGCTGTTTGGTTACTATAGAACGGCTGTTACGGAGAGCTGACCGAGAGGCCGAAGGTGCTCGCCTGCTAAGCGAGTATGCCCCAAAAGGGCATCTGGGGTTCGAATCCCCAGCTCTCCGCCAGTTTAACTTTAAAGAAGGGTCCCATCGGGGGCCCTTTTTTATTATCGAGAAAGGGCGCTGGGGATTCGAACCCTCAAAAAAAGGAGGCATCCTTTCGGACACCTCCTTTCAGCGAGTGTATTGTTCTTCGATCTTACATCTCGGGCGCCTTGGCTACGGTCTCGCTCTCGGCTGTGAGCGGGCGGTTGTCGATACGACGGCCCAAGCGATCGAGCTTCACGAGTAGCCATTCAATGGGATTCGGCCCTGCGCCTTCCTCGTCGGCGACCAGGTCCATAACGGCGATCTTGGTGCCGTTCTGCTTGAGTGTAACGCTGCCCACCTTGTCGCCCACATGCACCGTGCCCGAAAGATCGTCGTAGCTAACCTTTTCGGTCACCTCGCCGGCAAGGGAAAATACGGTCGCTTGCGCCGTGGGATCGGCGAGCGTGGCGTCGATCGTCTTATCCGTCCAGTCGGTTTGACTAATGCGCGCCATAAGCGGGTTGCCGTTGGCAGTCTTTTCCTGCGTGTTGGCGATCGCGACCGTCGCCTTGTGGCCGTAGTACCAATTGGCAAGGGTTGCGGTATCGGTAAAGCGCTGGTCGGTGGTGGTGGAGTTCAAAACGACGGTGTAGATCTCGTCGCCATCGCGGTTGTAGGCACCCGTAAAGCAATAGCCTGCATCGTCGGTGGTGCCAGTCTTGCCACCGATGTTGCCATCTTGGCCCAGCAAATAGTTATGCGTGTCCATGGAATGCGAATGGTCGGTGCCGTCGGCGCCCGTGACCTCGATCCAGGAATCCTCGCTCGCTACGACCTTGCGGATCGTGTCGTTTTTCATGGCCTCCTGCATCATCAGCGCTACGTCGTGTGCGGTTGAGTGCATATCGCCAGCCCACTCATCAAAGTCCAGACCATGCGGGTTTTCAAAAAGCGTACCGGTGCAGCCGAGCTTCTTAGCGCGCTCGTTCATGGCCTTCACAAATGTGGCCTCGGCGTCTTTGGTCTTAGGGTCGATCTTCTTGCCCACATATTCAGCGAGCACGATGGCGGCGTCGTTGCCCGAGGGAATCATCAGGCCGCGCAGTGCCTGCTCCACGGTAAGCTCGTCGCCTTCGAGCAAACCGGCGGTCGAATTACCCACGGTGGCTGCGGCGTTGCTCACCGTGACCTTCTCGTCCATCTTGCAATTCTCGACGGTTAGGATTGCGGTCATGACCTTGGTGATCGAGGCGATCTTGACCTGCTCATCGGCGCCGCGGGCATAGTAGACGGTGCCGTCTTTGCCCATGACGAGGGCATTGGTCGCATCGATATCGGGCAGGTTTTCGGCCGTGATGCCGCGCGCATCGGCGGTTTTGCCGCAAACATTGTCGGTCGTGAGCACTTGGGCGCCGGCGACGGTGGGCACGCCAGCGGCAAGGGCGATAGCGCAGACAAAGCCGGCGGCAAGCTGGGCTGAGCGCTTTGCAAAAGAGGTGAGGGGCTTCACGGATTTCGCTTTCGACGGGATGGTCTCTTCTGGAACTAGAGTATATCGTTTGTCGGCGTCGGCGATCATCGCGTGCGTGCGTGGCCCACATCCGCGTTCGAACGGGCACAAGGGTGCTTAAGACCGA
Source organism: Collinsella sp. wc0583 (assembly GCF_046116915.1). Taxonomy (NCBI): domain Bacteria; kingdom Bacillati; phylum Actinomycetota; class Coriobacteriia; order Coriobacteriales; family Coriobacteriaceae; genus Collinsella; species Collinsella sp. wc0583. Next base: position 72,738 of record NZ_JBJXBN010000004.1, read on the forward strand.
CTTAATCACCCACGCTTGTTGTGTGTGGCGTGCGTCGCCTCAGGCATAATGGAGCGCGAGAGGAGCACGCATGAACGAGCGCATACTGGTAGTTGATGACGAAAAGGCCATCGCCGACTTGGTTGGCATCTACCTTACAAAAGAGGGCTTTGATGTCCAGATTGCCTATAGCGGGGCCGATGCTGCCAAGGCGATTTTGGAGCAGGAGTTCGATTTGGCGCTGCTAGATGTCATGCTGCCCGATATCGATGGGTTTGAGCTGCTGCGTACGATCCGTTCCAGCCATACCTATCCCGTGATCATGCTGACGGCGCGCGATGCCCAGCAAGACAAGATCGGGGGCCTTTCGCTTGGCGCGGACGATTACGTGGTTAAGCCGTTCCGTCCGCTGGAGCTCATCGCGCGCGTGCACGCTCAGCTTCGCCGCTACACCAGCTACGGTAGCCGTGCACAGGCGGCCGAGTCGCCGACCATTCAGCTCGACGGCTTGGAGATCAACCGCGACGCTCGTTCCGTGACGGTGGACGGTGCACCGGTACGCCTCACACCCACCGAGTATTCAATCTTGCTGTATCTGGTCGAGCATCGCGGCAGCGTGGTGGCCGTGGAGGACCTGTTCCGCGCGGTGTGGAGCGAGGATTTTATGCCCGGCTCCAACAATACGGTGATGGTGCACATTCGCCACTTGCGCGAAAAAATCGGCGACGACGCACAAAAGCCACGCTTTATCAAAAACGTCTGGGGCGTCGGCTACATCATCGAATAGCGCCTTTGATGGTGGGGAAGTGGATATGACAAAAGACGATAGGCAGGCATTCGAGGTACCCGATCGGCTCTTTGAATACGTGAGGTCGGTCGTCGACAACCGCGCGCTTGCAACGGTGCTGCTCTTTTTGCTGAGCCTGCTGCTGATTGGCATCGACAACATCGCCGGAATCTTGACGGTGCTGCTTGCCGGCTTTTTGCTGATCGATCGATTTGAGATCGTGCGCCGCTGCATGGTGATTGGCGGCGCCGCGTGGGCCATGACGTTGGCGATTGGCGCCATGGCGCTCGGCGGCATCGAAGGGCCGGTGCTGTTCGATGCCGGCTTTGTATTCAACATGCTTGGCTTTGTGCTGGCGCTTGCCGCGTGCGTGCTGTTCTTGTGTGGCCGCGCCCTGTACTACCAGGGCTACGAACAGGGCGAGCAGCATGCCGATTGTGTGCTGGCCGCTCGTATTCAAGATCGCCTGATCGATCACCCCGACACCTGGGACAACATCGACGGCGACTTCTTGGAGGTCGAGGGCGCCCTTAACCGCGTGCGTGACCGTGAGCGCAAGGTGCAACAGGCCTTGCGTGACGAGTCGCATCGCAAGGACGATCTGGTCACGTACTTGGCACATGACCTACGCACCCCGCTTGCCAGTGTGGTGGGCTATCTTTCGCTGCTGCAAGAGGCTCCTGAGCTGCCGGTTGAGCAACGTGCGCACTTTACGGGCGTGGCTCTCGACAAGGCGCACCGGCTCGATGCACTCATCGAAGAGTTCTTCGATATCACACGCTTTGACTTCCACGATATCGTGCTCACGCGCGGCTATGTTGATCTGGGGTTGCTGCTGGCTCAGGTGGCTGACGAGTTCTATCCCATCCTCAACGAGCAGCATAAGGAAGCCCAAGTTGATATCCACGAGGACCTGACGGTGCTCGTGGATGGCGACAAGATGGCTCGCGTGTTCAACAACATCATGAAAAACGCCGTCGCCTATAGCTATGAGGGCTCGACTATCACGATTGAGGCCGGGCGCCAAGACGATGGCGGCGTGCGCGTTCGCTTTATCAATCAGGGCGATCCTATCCCTGCGGCTAAGCTCAAGGTGATCTTTGAGAAGTTCTATCGCCTGGATGCGGCGCGTGCGACCAATCGCGGTGGTGCCGGTCTGGGCCTTGCTATTGCCAAGGAGATCATCGCGGCACACGGCGGTACCGTTGCATGTGAATCGACGCCCGAACACACGATATTCACCATCGAGCTGCCCGCCGCATAGCCAGCGTGCCCTTACAAACACTTGACAATGCGCTCACGTGCATATGAGCCGCGATTTCTACTATCGATACTGCTGAATTGATATCGATGTGGAGGTATGCGGTATGACGGCTGCTGCGGCTGTGGAGCCCACGGAGCTTGAAGAACTCATGGAAGCGCAGGCCGAGGCCGCGCACGAGCGCGAGGTTGGGGATGCGACTCGCCCCACGGCAGAGGATCTTGCCGCCTCGCCGACGCGCATCGACGTCGAGGGCCTCGACCTGTTCTATGGCGACCATCATGCGCTCAAGGACGTGAATATCAAGATCCGCGACAAGCAGATCACCTCATTTATCGGGCCTTCGGGCTGCGGAAAGTCCACGTTGCTGCGCTGCTTTAACCGCATGAACGACGGCATCAAGGATTGCCGTATCGAGGGCAAGATTGCGCTCGATGGTCAAGATATCCTGGGCGATTACGACATCTGCCGTTTGCGCCAGCGCGTGGGCATGGTGTTCCAGCGCCCCAACCCGTTTCCCATGAGCATCTACGACAACGTCGCCTATGGGCCGCGCGGTATGGGTGTGCGCGACCGCGTCGTGCTCGACGAGCTGGTCGAGGACTCCCTTCGTCGCGCTGCGCTATGGGATGAGGTCAAGGACAAGCTCAAAGAGTCGGGTCTGGGTCTTTCGGGCGGCCAGCAGCAGCGTCTGTGCATCGCCCGCGCGCTGGCCGTGCAGCCCGACATTCTGCTGATGGACGAGCCGACCTCGGCACTCGACCCTGTGTCGACGCTGGTGGTGGAGCAGCTGGCCTGTGAGCTCAAAGAGACCTGCACGCTCGTGGTCGTTACGCACAATATGCAGCAGGCGGCGCGTATCTCCGATTCGGTCGCATTCTTTTTGCTGGGTGAGCTGGTGGAGCACGCGCCCACCGCGCAACTCTTCAAGAATCCGACCGATCCGCGCACGGCGGATTATTTGACGGGGCGTTTTGGCTGATACCATCTAGTAAAGGTACCTTTAGGGTTAAGATGCGGTCATGCCGGCCGCAAAGGGGTTCAACATGATCTATTACGTCGAGGACGATGACAACATCAGGGATTTGACGGTCTATGCGCTGCGCAAGCAGGGGATTGAGGCCGAAGGCTTTTCGTGCGACGGTGAGTTTAAGGCTGCCGTGGCGCGACGGGTACCCGATGCCGTCCTGCTCGACATCATGCTGCCCGATACCGATGGCTTGGCGATTATGCGTCGACTGCGTGCCGATCGCCTGACGGCGACGGTGCCCATCATGATGCTTACCGCCAAGGATACCGAGCTCGACAAGGTGATGGCGCTCGATGGCGGTGCCGACGATTACCTGACTAAGCCGTTTTCGCTCATGGAGCTTGCGAGCCGCTGCCGCGCACTGCTGCGTCGCGGCGGCATGGTCAAGCAGGCGAGCGATGTGCTCAGCGTGGGCGACATCGTGCTCTCGCCCAGCCATCGCGAGGTGACCGTTGCCGGCGAGCCGCTTAAGCTCACCCTGCGCGAGTTCGACCTGCTCGAGTACCTCATGCGCAAGCCCGGCGTGGTTTTTACCCGCGAGTCGTTGCTGCAGAGCGTGTGGGGCTGGGACTTCGACGGCGGTTCGCGCACCGTTGACGTGCACGTGCAGACGCTTCGCCAAAAACTGGGCGAGCATGCCAGCGCCATCGAGACCGTGCGCGGCGTGGGCTACCGCTTGGCCGAGCCTTCTGCCGGCGATGGTGCCAAAGGCGACGACACCGCGGCCACCGCATCGGAGGAGTAACCCGTGGTCTTCGCCCCCCAGGGAAAACATACGCTGTCGCACCGCGTTTTTGTGACGATCTTTGTCTGCGCCATGGCGGTTATCGTGGCGTTTACGGTGCTGGGTGCGTTCTTTGTGCAAAACACCTTGGCGGATGCCACGAGTGCCAATCTGGCGCAGGAAACCGAGCTCATTGCTGCCGCTCTCGACGAACAGCAGGAGCCCATCCCGTTCTTGCGTAGTCTCGATCGCGAGGACTTGCGCATCACGCTGATTAACAAGGATGGATCGGTTGCCTACGACAACGAGGCGTCGCCTTCCACACTGCCCAACCATGGCGATCGCCCCGAGGTCATCGAGGCCTTTGAGAGTGGTTTGGGTTCCGCGGAGCGCGCAAGCTCTACGCTCGACGAGATTATGCTGTATCGCGCCGTCGCCCTTGATAACGGCCAGGTTGTCCGCTTGGCGCAGGCCCAGCCTGGCGTTGCGGCGATTTTGCTGTCGATGGTGGCGCCGATGCTGCTTATCGCAGCAGCGGGTGCGGTACTCTCGTTTTTTATGGCGCGCCGCGAGTCCCGTGCCATCATCGCGCCGTTGCAAGAGGTGGATTTGGACCACCCACGCCGTAGCTATGAGCACGCCTATGCCGAGATGGTCCCCATGCTTGAGCGTATCGAGTCGCAGCGCCAGGAACTCAAGCGCCAAATGGCGGTGCTAGCGGACAACGACCGTATGCGCCGCGAGTTCACGGCGAATATCACCCATGAGCTCAAGACGCCGCTTACGGCGATTTCGGGCTATGCCGAGCTCATCGCAAACGGCATGGTCGAGGGCGAGGGCGACCTGCGCAACTTTGGCGGTCGCATCTATCGTGAGGCGGGCCGCTTGGCAGCGCTTGTCAACGATATCCTTACGCTGTCTAACTTGGACGAGGCCGAGCGTGCAGCTGAGGGCGAGGCGGTGCCCATTGGGTCCACGGAGCCTATTGAGCTCTCGCGTGCCATCTACGCGGTCGAGCAGCGTCTTGAACAGGTCGCCCGTCAGGCGAATGTGACGATAAGTCATGAGACCAAGCCTGTGGTCATCGAGGGCGTGTCGCGCTTGATTGACGAGCTCATCTATAATCTGGCAAGCAACGCCATCCGCTACAATCGACCCGGCGGTACGGTTACGCTGCAGTGCGGCACCAACGACGAAGGCCATCCGTTCCTTGCGGTCGCCGACACGGGAATCGGTATCGCGCCTGAAGAACAGGGCAAGGTATTTGAGCGGTTCTATCGCGTGGACAAGAGTAGGTCCAAGGCACGCGGCGGAACCGGTCTGGGGCTTGCCATTGTCAAGCATGCGGCCCTGTATCATCACGCCACGCTCGATCTGTCGAGCGAGTTGGGCGTGGGAACCACCATTACGGTGACGTTTCCCATACAGCAGGACGAGCCATTCGCATAGCGATACAACATAGATATTGATGTAGACGCCGCATTTGACTTTCGGGTGCGGCGTTGTTGTGCAATTTTACGATTGCTTCCGACATTTTTACAGGAGAGCCTGTTTCTTATGTATAGAGTTTGGTCTCGGTAAAAAGATGCGATAACATACGGACAGTTTTGTCAATCCGAACTGGGGAAATGAAAGGCAAGCTGCATGACCCTTCTCGAACTGTTCCAGCTGCTGAAGAAGCACCTTCAGCTGGTCATCACCCTTCCGGTGGTCTGCGCGATCGCCATGGGCATCGTGTCCTTCGTTGCGATGGACAACACCTATACCGCGACGACGAGCATGTACATTCTCGCCAAGACCGACGATAGCGGTCAGATGAGCTACAACGATCTCTCGGCGAGTCAGATGCTTTCCAACGATATCGCCACGCTGCTGGATAGCGATAGCGTTAAGAGCGGCGCAGCCAATGAACTGGGCCTCACCGATCTGGATGACTACAAGGTGTCTGTTTCCTCCGAGACCACCACGCGTGTCATTACGCTTTCGGTTACCGGCACCGATGCCAAGGAGACGGCTAAGGTCGCAAAGGCCATAGCTAGCTCGGTGAGTACGGTCGCTCAGAACGTCGGCGCTGCCCAGAGCATCAACGTTATCGACGAGGCTAAGACCCCCGAAGCCCCCAGCGGCCCCAAGCGTATGCTGTACGTTGCTGTCGCGTTCCTCGCGGGCATCTTTATCGCAGTTGCCTATGTCGTTTTGGCAGACATGCTCAACACCCGCATCCGCGGTGCCGAAGAGGCAGAAGAGCTCCTGGGCATTCCCGTTGTTGGCCGAATTCCGGCTATGAAAGGTGGTAAATAGGCATGGCTAAGGCAAAGAACACCGATAAGCTCGTTGTACAGAATGCCGCCAAGACCCTTCTGGCCAACATCCGCTTTGCGAGCGTGGACGACCCCATTCGCACCATCACCGTTACCTCCTCGATTCCCAACGAGGGCAAGTCTACGGTTTCCATTAACCTTGCTCAGGCAATTGCCACGAGTGGCAAGTCCGTGCTCCTGGTTGAGGCCGATATGCGCCGCAGGTCCCTTTCCGATATGCTCGGCGTTCGTTCGCGCGGCGGACTCTATGCGGTTCTTTCCGAGCAGATCTCCATTGACCAGGCAATTGTCGAGACGGGTCAGAAGAACTTCTACTTCCTTGATGCCGAGCCGCATATTCCCAATCCTGCCGACATCATCGTCTCTCACCGCTTTGCCAAGCTGGTAAAGGCACTGTCTGCTAAGTTCCAGTACGTCATCTTCGACGCTCCCCCGGTCGGCACCTTCATCGATGCTGCCGAGATTGCCAGCCTGACCGACGGCACGCTGTTCGTGGTGCGCGAGGACTTCACCAAGCGCGAGGAGGCGCTCAACGCCATCGGTCAGCTTAAGAAGTCCGAGAAGGTCAAGCTCATCGGTACCGTTATGAACTACTGCGAGACCGAGACCAGCGAGTACTACTACTCCTACTACACCAAGGACGGTAAGAAGGTTAAGAAGGGCTCCGACGATCAGGGGACTTCCAAAAAGGGCATCTTCACCAACCGAGCAAACGTTTAGTTGATTAAGGCTGACCTATGCGTGACATTCATTGCCATATCTTGCCGGGTGTAGACGACGGCGCCGCCGATCTCGATGAGAGCTTGGCGATGCTCGAGGCTGCCAAGCGGGCCGGTGTAACCAGAATCGTTTGCACTCCTCACTGCCGTGATCCCTATTTTGATTACGACAAGATGTGGGATGCCTTTGAGCTGCTGCGTGATAACGCTGACGGTTTTCCGCTCCAGATGGGCTTCGAGGTCAACCATCGAAAGCTCGTTGAGCTTGGTATCGATGCCGCGGAGCACTTGCATTTCGATGGGACCAACGAGTTTCTGCTCGAACTTTCGACGCATGCCGATGCGTATGCGTTTAGAGAGTACGAGAACACGATTTACGATTTGCAGTGCCGTGGCTACCAGGTGATCATCGCTCATCCTGAGCGCTATCGTGCGGTTCAAAAGGATGTAAGCGTGGCGGAGCGTCTGGTCGATATGGGCTGCAAGCTGCAGGCTTCGGCGGACTTTATTGCCGGCGGTCGCTTTGGTCGCGAGAAAAAGCCGGCACAGCGCCTGTTCGATCAGAACCTGTACAGCTTCATCGCGAGCGATGCCCATAACGTGGGTCATTACGACTGCCTGGCGAAGGCTCGCGCGAAGTTTAGCGTACGCGGAGCTCATTTTCGCTAAAATCTGTCCCTAACGTTCGCATTGAATGAAAGGGCAGCCATGGATATCCAACTTAAGACGGGATGCTTTGATGACGCGGCGTTGGTGCGCCGCGTCGTTTTTATGGACGAGCAGGGCTACGAGAATGAGTTCGACGCTATCGACGAGGATCCAAACTGCATTCATGTGACGCTCTATGTAGACGGCGAGCTTGCCGGTTGCTCGCGCGTGTTTCCCGAAGAGCTTGAGCGCGTGGCTGACGCAGAGGCCCCGGTGTTGCCGGCATGCGACATGGACGAAGGCGTTGCGGCGGGGGAGACCTACATTATGGGGCGCGTCGCCGTGCTGCCGGCTATGCGTCGTCGCGGACTGGCGAGTGCGATCGTGGAGACCAGTGCTTCGTGTGCACGCGATGCCGGCGCCAAGCTTATTAAGCTGCATGCGCAGGAATACGTGCTGCCGCTCTATGTAAAGGCGGGCTACACGCAAATTGCCCCGGTAGATTACGAAGACGAGGGCCAGCCCCATGTCTGGATGGCCAAGCGCGTAGATGGCAGATAGGGACGTTCCTTTTCTGCCGGCAGCTGGGGACACTCCTTGGCAATTGACGCATTGGAGCGCTCGGACATACAGTTTTTCGATTCCGTATGTATATATGCGCGCTATTGGGTTATAAAATCTAAGTCTGAACATAGCAGGTCTGCGATGCGGCTCGGGCAACCGGGCCGTTTTTGCGGACGGGGGTAGCGCGAAAGGACTGCACATGCGTCAATTTAAGACCGAGAGCAAAAAACTGCTCGACCTCATGATCAACTCCATCTACACCAATAAGGAAATCTTCCTGCGCGAGCTTATCTCTAACGCGAGCGACGCCGTCGACAAGCTCAACTTTAAGAGCCTGCAGGATCCGAGCGTCAAGATCAACCAGGGCGACCTGGCCATTCGCGTCTCCTTTGATAAAGACGCCCGCACCATTACCATCTCGGATAACGGCATTGGCATGACCGCCGAGGAGCTCGAGCGCAATCTGGGCACCATCGCCCATTCCGGCTCCGAGGAGTTTAAGACCGAGAACGCCGAGCAGCAGGGCTCCGATGTCGACATCATCGGCCAGTTTGGCGTGGGCTTCTACTCTGCCTTTATGGTTGCCAGCCATGTGAAGGTCGTCAGCCGCGCCTATGGCGAGGATGTCGCCCATGTGTGGGAATCCGACGGTCTTGAGGGCTACACCATCGAGGACGGTGAGCGCGCCGAGCACGGTACCGATGTCATCCTGACGCTGCGCGAGAACGAGAAGCTCGATGCCGACGGCGAGGCCGAGACCTACGATCGCTTCCTGACCGAGTGGGGTCTCAAGAGCCTGATTCAGCAGTACAGCAACTATGTGCGCTACCCGATTCAGATGATGGTGTCCAAGAGCCGCCAGAAACCCAAGCCCGAGGACGCCGGCGACGATTACAAGCCCGAGTACGAGGACTACCAGGAGCTCGAGACCGTCAATTCCATGACACCGATCTGGAAGAAGCGCAGCTCCGATGTCGAGCAGAAGGACTACGACGAGTTCTACAAGTCCACGTTCCACGACTTTGACGATCCTGCGCGCACCATCAGCTTCCATGCCGAGGGCACGCTCGAGTACGATGCCCTGCTGTTTGTGCCGGGCCGCGCGCCGTTCGATCTGTACAGCAAGGATTACGAGAAGGGTCTGGCACTCTACAGCTCCAACGTCCTGATCATGGAGAAGTGCGACGACCTGCTGCCCGACTACTACAACTTTGTCCGCGGCGTCGTGGATTCCGCCGATGTGTCGCTCAACATCTCGCGTGAGACGCTGCAGCAGAACCGTCAGCTCAAGGCCATCGCCAAGCGTGTGGAAAAGAAGATCACCGCCGACCTTGAGGATATGCGTGACAACGACCGCGAGGCCTACGAGAAGTTCTTTGAGAACTTTGGCCGCGGTCTTAAGTACGGCATCTACTCGAGCTATGGCATGAAGGCCGATGAGCTCGCCGACCTGTTGCTGTTCTGGTCTGCCAAGGAACAGAAGATGATTACCCTGGCCGAGTATGCCAAGGGCATGCCCGAGGATCAGAAGGCCATCTACTACGCCGCCGGCGACTCGCGTGAGCGCTTGGCCAAGATGCCCGTGGTAAAGGGCGTGCTCGACCGCGGCTATGACGTGCTGCTGCTGACGCAGGACGTGGATGAGTTCACCTTCCAGGCTATGCGTGAGTACGTTGCCGCCGATATGCCCAAGATCTACGAGGACGATGCCGCCCGCGAGGCTGCCGAAAAGGCCGTGGCCGATGGTGCCGAGCCCGAGGTTGAGGATCGTCACCTGGAGCTCAAGAACGTCGCAACCGGCGATCTTGACCTGGCGACCGATGACGAGAAGAAGGAGGCCGAGGACGCCACCAAGGAGAACGAGGACCTCTTTAACGCCATGAAGGAGGCACTCGGCGACAAGGTCGAGAAGGTTGCCGTCTCTGCGCGCCTGACCGATGCTCCCGCGTGCATCACCACCGAGGGCCCGCTTTCGCTCGAGATGGAGAAGGTGCTCCAGAAGGGTCCCGAGGGCGCGCCCGACGGTATGCCCAAGAGCCAGCGCGTGCTCGAGCTCAACGCCAAGCACCCGGTCTTTTCCAAGCTCGTCGCCGCTCAGAAGGCGGGCGACGCCGACAAGATCAAGCAGTACTCCGGTTTGCTCTATGACCAGGCCCTGCTGGTCGAGGGCATTCTGCCCGAGGACCCCGTTGCCTTCGCAGCAGCTGTTTGCAACTTGATGTAGTTAGGTAGTTACGCGGTTTTACCAAACCGCGTAACAGCTCGACGCTGCAAACGCCCCTAAGCGGCAATCTGACGTTCAATCGTCGGTCGCGTATCGAAGTACGCTTCCCTCCTCTTTCGCGTCACCTTGCTCGCTTAGGGGCGTTTTCGCTGACTTATGCTCAACCAGCGACGCTTTCGTGGTCCTAAGTAGTCATTGGGGGCGTTTTTGTTTGACTAGTCGTTTAAGAACGTCCCCGATGCTATTTGAATTGCTAATTTGTGCGGGTTGTGGTTTTGTGACCTGCTGAAATTTAAGATACTGTACAACTGTACGTTAATTCGTCTTCGTAGTATATTGCTACCCGCAAAACTCAATACCATTGTGCTCTGAGACGCTAAAGCGCCTACGTACAATGGTTGTCGATAGTACGATTTGATTCAACGACAGGATGGATGGCCCAAGCGTGAGTCTCGGCAGCAAACTATCCGATGCAAAGGTCTCCTTTGCGATATTCAAGCGCGACATTAAGCGACTACTTGTGAACCCCGTCGCCTTGGTGGTTACCCTCGGCGTGTGCGTTATTCCCTCGCTGTATGCCTGGTACAACATCGTGGCAAACTGGGATCCGTACGGAAACACTCAGGGTATCAAGATTGCCATCGCCAACAACGATCGGGGCACCCAAAACGACCTGGTGGGTGAGCTCAACGCGGGTGATAAGGTCGTCGATCAGCTCAAGGAGAACGATCAGTTGGGCTGGACCTTCGTCGATTCGGCGGCCGACGCCAAGGAGGGCGTCGAGAGCGGTGAGTACTATGCGGCCATCGTAATCCCCAAGAACTTCTCGGATAACCTGGTCTCGATGCTCGACGGCAACTACCATCAGCCCAAGCTTACGTACTACGTCAATGAGAAAAAGAGCGCTATTGCGCCCAAGGTTACCGACACCGGTGCAAACACCATCGAGGAGCAGATCAACTCGGAATTTGTCTCCACGGTGGGCGAGACCGTTGCCAGTATTGCCAAGGATGCCGGAGTCGATTTAAAGGACAAGGCAACCCAGACTCAGGATTCGTTGGCCGGTTCGGTATCAGAGGCTTCCGATACGTTGGGCGAAGTGCGTGATTCGATTGGCGACATGAATGCCGCCATCGATAAGACGAGTGGTTCCATTGCCTCGGCAGATGCGGCACTTGCCGGTCTGCAGGGTCAGGCGCCGTCGCTGACGCAGGCGATCTCCCAGGGCAATGACCTGCTGGGCGAGGCTCGCGCCACGGCGGGCAACTCTGTCGCCTCGCTCTCCAAGGCGCTCTCGGAAGGCAGCCTTGCGCTCACCAAGACGTCAGCCTCTGCGAACGCTGCCATCGGCAAGCTGACGGGCACGGTCACATCTACGACCACCCGTATCGACAACTCGCTCGAGTCTCTCCAAGCGACGATCGACCACAATAAGGCCGTTATCGGGCACTTAGAGATTCTCGCCAATGACACGTCGACAGGTTCCGAGGAAATTGACGCGCGCATTGTATCGACCATCGATTTGCTTCGAGAGCAGAATGAAAAGCTTCAGAGCATCAAGGACGGTCTGTCCGCGCAGTCGAGCGCCATGGCGAATGACGCCGCGGCTGTCTCGGGTGCCAGCGACGCTATCAATAACGCAATCCAGACCGGTGCGACCAACCTTGGCCAGGCCCAGACGGACCTGGGTCAAAACGCGCTGCCGAAGGCCTCGAGCGCGCTTGATTCATTTGCCGCCGTCTCGGGCGATCTGACGGGAATCGTGTCTGGCCTCACGCCTACTATTGCAAGTGCGCGCGGTACACTTTCGCAACTCAACGCTACGCTCGGTCAGGCCAAGACCACGCTGTCCCAGACCGACGCCTCGCTTGCCAAGGTCCAGGACAAGCTCGCCACCGCCGCCAACGACATCGAGGCGCTGCAGACCTCCGAGTCCATGGGCGAGCTGGCCGACCTGATGGGCGTCGACGTCGATGACGTTGCTGACTTCATGGCATCTCCGGTTGAGCTCGCGTCCAAGTCGATCTATCCGGTTAAGAGCTTCGGCTCGGGCATTGCTCCTTTCTACACCAATCTGGCGCTTTGGGTGGGCGGCTACGTGCTCATCGCCATTTACAAGCTCGAGGTCGATCGCGAAGGCGTTGGCAGCTTTACCGCGCGTCAGGGCTACTTTGGCCGCTGGTTGCTCCTGGTGATCCTGGGCGCGTTGCAGGCCATTATCGTTACGGTGGGAGATCTGGTCATTGGCGTACAGTGCGTCAGTCCGCTCCTATTTGTGCTGGGCGGCATCGCCATCTCATTTACGTACGTCAATATCATCTATGCGCTGTCCACTACGTTTAAGCATATCGGCAAGGCAATCGGCGTCATTCTTGTCATCGTGCAGATCCCGGGTTCGTCGGGCATGTACCCCATCGAGATGATGCCCGGCTTCTTCCAGTGGCTGCACCCGCTGCTGCCCTTTACCTATGGCATCAATCTGCTGCGTGAGACGGTCGGCGGCATGTATTCGTTCAACTACCTGTTTAACCTGTGCATTCTGGGCGTGTTCTTGATCGTGGCGCTCTTTATCGGCCTGCAGCTGCGTCCGCTGCTGCTCAACCTCAACCTGCTCTTTGATAAACAGCTTTCCACGACCGGTATGATGATTTGCGAGTCTAACGACCTGCCGCGCGAGCGCTACTCCTTGCGAACGGCCATGCGCGTCGTGCTCGATTCCGATTCGTACCGTCGCGAACTGCTCGATCATGCGGTCGCCTTTGAACATCGCTACCCGTACTACATCAAGGGCGGTTTTGCCGCCGTGGTGGGCGTTCAGGTCCTGCTCTTTGTCCTGTCGACGGTTCTCGATATCGACAATAACGGCAAGATTATCCTGCTGGTCATTTGGATCATCTCGGTTATTGCCATCTGCGGCTGGCTTATCAATATCGAATACATCCGCGCGAGCCTCAATACCCAGATGCGCATCTCGGCGCTTTCGGATGAGGACCTGCGCCGCGAGATACGCGAGCACACGGCCGCCATTCCTGCCGCCCGCCGCATGTTTGGCCTCAACGCCAGCGAGCGTGGTGCCAAGGGCGGCGATCAGTCCACGGGCCGCTTGCCGCATATAGGCTCGCACCATAAATCTCAGGGCAGCGACAGCACAGCCACAAATGATGGAGATACCACCCCGCTTGGCAAGCACTCCAAAGGAGGTGAGGCATAAATGAAGAACATCCTGCATCTGTTTAAGCGCGATGTCCAAAACGTGTCTCGCTCCGTAATCGGCTTGGTTGTCGTGATGGGCCTCATTATCGTGCCGTGTCTGTACGCGTGGTTTAACATCGCCGGCAGCTGGGATCCGTACGGCAACACCGGCAATCTTAAGATCGCCGTGGTCAACACCGATGAGGGTTACGAGAGCGATCTGATCCCCGTCGAGGTTAACGTGGGCGAAAACGTGACCGCCACCCTACGCGGCAACGAGAGCTTCGATTGGGTTGTGCTTAACGATCGCGAAAAGGCTATCGAGGGCGTTAAGTCGGGCGCGTACTATGCTGCCGTCGTTATCCCCAAAACGTTTAGCGCCGACATGATGACGCTTTTCTCGACCGACGTGAAACACGCCGATATCGAGTTTTACGAGAACCAGAAGGCCAACGCCATCGCGCAGATCGTGACCGAGAAGGGTTCGAGCGCCGTTCAGAACCAGGTTAACGAATCTTTTACCGAGACCATTACGAGCATCGGTCTTAAGACGGTGTCCAGCCTGCTCGATTACATGAGCACCGACCAAGTCAGCAACTTTATCGCCAACCTGTCCTCGACGCTCAGCGATTCGATTGAGGACCTGCAAGACGTTCAGGCTAATGCTTCGTCGCTGGCGGGCATTTTGAGCTCTACGTCCGATTCGTTGACGTCGGCGAGCGGTATGCTCCAGCAGACGGGTACGGTCGATGAGTCGACCAAGCGGTTGATGGAGCATGCCAAGAGCGGCATCGATGATTCCAAAGAAGCGCTTAAGGCGGCAAACGATGCCATCGATGCCGCGATCGATGGAAGTGCGGGTTCGTTCGATAACGTTTCTACCGAGCTCGCAAAGGCATTCGACACTGCAAACCAGCATGTCAATCTTACGGTGTCTCAGCTCAACGATGGCGCAGCGTCACTCAATAAACGTGCCGACGAGATTGATGCCACGGCGAACGAGCTCCGTAGTCTTGCTGGCCAGGTGAGTAACGATAAGCTCAAGGCAGGGCTTGAGGACGCGGCTGCCGAGCTTGACAAAACCGCGACGGAGTACCGCAACAATGCCAATGAGCTGACGAATATCGCGACGTCGCTCACGAAGAGTATGGCCGAGGTCAACAACTCGCGTGCCGAGGTCGATCAGGCCATCGCCGATGCCAAGGCCGGCATCGCGGGTGCCAAATCCGATTACGATTCTACATTCTCGGTTAAGGCCAAGGAGCTCAAGAAGACCATTTCGGGCGTTCTGGATTCCCTGAACGGTATCTCGGGCGACCTGGATAGTGCTGTTGCCGGCCTGACCGACGCATCCGGTTCGCTGGCAAAGGGCCTCTCCAAGGCTGCAAAGCTGGTCAACAAGGCTTCCGATCAGCTGGGCGAGGCGTCGGACAAGATCAGCGCGTTTAAGGACGAACTCGACGGTGCCCTTATGTCTGATGATCTAGCCACGATCAAGACGATGATCGGCAATGATCCCGAGGGTCTGGCCGTGTCGCTTTCCGGCCCTGTCGCACTCGACCGTAAGCCGGTCTATCCGATCCGCAACTACGGTTCGGCCATGGCGCCGTTCTACACGATTCTGTCGCTCTGGGTCGGCTCGATCGTACTGGCGGCCATGATGAAGGTCTCGGTTGACGATGAGCTTATCAACGAGCTCATCCCCGTGCGCCTGCACGAGATCTATCTGGGTCGTTACCTGTTCTTTGGCGGTTTGGCTCTGCTGCAGGCAACGCTCGTGTGCGCGGGCGACATTCTGTTCTTTGGCATTCAGTGCGACAACCCGCTGCAGTTTGTGCTAGCGGGCTGGGTCGCGAGTCTCGTGTTCTCCAATATCGTCTACACGCTTACGGTTTCGTTTGGCGATATCGGCAAGGCGCTCGCAGTCGTGCTGTTGGTCATGCAGGTCGGCGGTTCGGGCGGCACGTTCCCCATCGAGATGACCGGCCCCGTGTTCCAGGCGATCTATCCGTTCCTGCCGTTTACTCACGGCATCAACGCCATGCATGCCGCCATGGCTGGCGCCTACCATATGGAGTACTGGGTTGAGCTGGGCATTCTGGCGAGCTATCTGATTCCGTCGCTGGCCTTGGGCGTCGTCTTCCGCCGTCCGGTCATCAAAGCCAACGACTGGATTATCGAAAAGCTTGAAAGCACGAAACTTATTTAGTGCAACAGCGTGACATCGACGAAACATCGAGGTTTACTCTGCCGACGCTTTAGTGGGCTGGATTGCGTGGGCTGCTTGGTTGTTGCTACAGTAGCGGGGCGTGCCGGGGGTCCGGTGCGCCCTGCTTTTATTTGACCATGAGGCGGCACGCAGCCATGCGCGTGCGGACACCACGCCCAGATTGAGCGCGAGGATGCCCTATGGCCCAGCATGCCACTGACAATATCGAAATGATGCCCGATAGCCCTGTTGCTCGCGAGGACCTGGGCGCGGGCGGCACCTCCCGCGGCGCCGGCGCTCGCTCGCCGCTGTTCTGGAAAGTCCTGCTGCTTTCGGTGGCAGTCGTCTGGGGCTACTCCTTTACGACCATGAAGGACGCGCTCGACACCATTCCGGTGTTCGAACTGCTCTACGTGCGCTTTCTGCCTGCGGCGTTGGTCATGTTTTTCATCTTCCACAAGCGCATCATCGCGCACCTCAACGCCCGCAACCTTATCGTCGGACTTGGCATGGGCGCACTTATGTGGGCCGCCTACGCCCTGCAGACAGTCGGTCTGGCGCACACCACGGCGGGCAAGAATGCTTTTTTGACGGGCACGTATTGCATCGTTGTGCCGTTCGCGAGCTATTTTCTGAGCGGCGAAAAACTCACCCGCTATAACCTGGGCGCGGCGCTGCTGTGCTTGGCGGGCATTGGCTTGGTGGCGCTCGATAGCGTTGAATTCAACATCGGTGATGTCATTACGCTGGCGGGTGCGGTCTTTTTCGCCATCCAGATGGCGGTGACTGCCAAGTACGGTCGCAAAATGGACATCAACGTCATCACGTTTTGGATGTTTGTGGGCAACGGCGTGCTGAGCCTGGCAACGTCGCTGCTATTCGAGACCCAAGCGCCTCTGTCCGTGTGGACGCCGAGCTTTATCAGCGCGATGGCGTTTCTCTCGGTTGGTTGCACATGCGCGGCTCTGCTCATCCAAAACGTCGGCTTGGCGCATGTCTCGGCCTCGACGGGCTCACTGCTCCTTTCGATGGAGTCGCCTTCGGGCGTGCTGTTCTCGGTGCTGCTGATGGGGGAGGCGCTCACCTCTCGCCTGCTCGCCGGCTTCGCGCTCATCTTTCTTTCGATTATCTTGAGCGAGACGCATTTCGATTTCTTGCGCCGAAAATCACACCCGCAATTGTAAACAACTTGTTGCGCCGCCCTCCCAGGGCGGCATTTTTATGTCATGCCCTTACAGTTGTACCTTGCACTTTACGCTATCAAAGTGCGTGCTGCAAAAACGTTACTGGAGGGCTTCTATGGCATCAGCTCTGTCCGATTTTCAACCGCAACCAGCGCCCCAGGCCACCGCGGCGGCGCAGGCCGCTATCGGTGACGGTCTTGTCGCAGAAGCTCAGGCTTTTGCAGACGAGCTCGCTGCATGGCGACACGATCTACACCAGATGCCCGAGCTGGGTAACAATCTTCCGCAGACGTCTGCCTATATCCAGGCACGTCTGGACGAGATGGACATCCCCCATACCACGCTAGTCGACGGTTCCTGCGTCGTTGGCCTGATCGGTGCCGGTGCGGCCGCTCAGGGCAATGGCACGTGCAAGGACGAGCAGGCCGGAACGGTCGTCATGCTCCGAGGCGATATGGATGCCCTTCCCGTTGTCGAGGAATCCGGCGAGCCCTTTGCATCCACCAATGGCTGCATGCATGCTTGCGGTCACGATATGCACGCGACGGCCCTGCTTGGTGCGGCGCGCCTGCTCAAGGCCCGCGAGGCCGAGCTTGTGGAGGCCAACGCTACCGTCAAGTTGCTGTTCCAGCCGGGCGAGGAGACCTTTGAGGGAGCACGCGCTGCCATCGTCGATGGCCTGCTGCAGAACCCGCGTCCTCAGGCGGCCTTTGCCATGCATGTCAACAGCCAGTCGCCGCTTGGCCTGGTGCTCTACGGCAGCCCGGCGCTCTCGGGTGTGTACGGTTTCCGCATCACGCTCCAGGGCAAGGGCGGCCACGGTTCCAGCCCCGAGATCTGCATCGACCCCATCACGGCCGGCGTCCACGTGCACCTGGCGCTCCAGGAGCTTATCTCCCGCGAGGTGCCGGCGGCCAAGGAAGTCGCACTTACCGTTGGTAAGTTCGCCGGCGGCTTGGCGGCCAACGTCATCCCCGACACCTGCGTGCTCGAGGGAACGCTGCGCGGCTTTGATGTTGAGCTCATGGCTCACCTAAAGACCCGCATCGCGGAGGTCGTTAACGGCGTTGCTACGACCTATCGTACGCCGGCGACCATCGAGACGCTTTCGGATGTTCCGCCGCTTGTACTCGACAGACACTATGACCCAATCCGAGGGCACTAAAAAGATAGGAGCCCCCGCTCGTGACCGCGGGTCGGGGCTGCGACAATGATGTTGAAGTGCCATAGGCGCAGCCGCGCCGCAACGAGGTTGGGAGGCTCCCATGCCAAAGTATTCTACCGCGTTCGGGATGGACGTCCACCTGAGGTCGACCACCGTCTGCGCCCTCGACGCGGACACCGGCGAGGCCGTGACGAGGAGGTTCCCCGGCAACCCCTGGGGCGAGATCGCCGGGTGGATGGATGGGTTCCCCGGGCCGTCGCTCGCGGCCTACGAGAGCGGCTACCTCGGCTTCGCCCCGCAAAGGGAGCTCGCCGGGCTCGGCGTCGAGTGCGTCGTCGCCGCGGTCTCGAAGATCCCCAGGTCGGCCGCCGACTCGGCCTCCAAGAACGACAGGAACGACGCCGCCAGGATGGCCAAGGCGATACTCGCCCACGACATCTCCCCCGTATGGATCCCCTCCCCCGAGGTCGAAGGCATCAGGGACCTCGCCGGCGCCTACGACGGGGCGACCGCGCGCCTGGCGACCGCCAAGCAGCGGCTGCTCGCCTTCCTCGCAAAGCGAGGGTTCGTCTACGGCGGCACCACGCCCGCCGGCAACCCGAGGAAGTACTGGACCTACGACTTCCTGAGGTGGCTCGACAAGGTCAGGCCGGAGGACGATGGCGGGGTTCGGACGCTCGCCGCCCTGAGGAACGAGGTCGAGGCCGCGGCGGAGGCCCGGGCGGACCTGCTCTCCGAGTACAGGGCCGCCGTGGATGCCAGCCCGATCGCCGCGGAGGTGGCCGCCCTCCAGTCGATCAAGGGCTGCGCCTTCGCGCTGGCCGCAGCCTTCTCGGCCGAGGTCGGCGACTTCACGAGGTTCCGTTCCGGAAGGCAGGTCACGGCCTATTTCGGCCTCGCGCCGAGTCAGAGGTCGAGTGGCGACTCCGTGCGGCTCGGAGGCATCAGCGGTGCGGGCAACGCGCTCGTGAGGAAGCTGGCCGTTGAGGGTTCATGGTGCTACGCCGCGGCACGGCACCAGCCGAAGCTCATGCCAAGGGACACGGGCGTGCCCCTCGAGATAAGGATGCACGGGAGGAAGGGGTCCGAGCGGCTCCTGCGGCGGCGCAAGGAGATGCTCGCCCGCGGCGTGCCCGCGGCGAAGGCCAACGCGGCCACCGCGGCCGAGCTCGTGAGGTGGCTCTGGGCCCTCGGCATGATGTGCCGGGAGGGCGCGGAATAGACATAGCCCCCGTCCCGGCGAGCCGGGCGGCCTTCGGGGATACCCCCTATTTCGCTGTGCGCGCGGAGCCCTCCGCATGCGCCTCGACAGACTTGGGGAACCCCGCCGAAGGAACGGAGTGCGGGCCGACAGAACGGTATCCGCGGATATGAGACTGAGCCGAAGGCGTCGACGACATGCCGGGGGCGGACCGGGACGGGTTAACGGCAGGCCCCGCCGACCGATTGCAAGCGGTCGGCGGGGCCATTGTGGCTCTTGACAGCGGATTGGGTCATATGAGCGATATGACTCAGGCGTCGCTTGGCTACGTGGGCGCAGTGCTGCCCAAGACGGCTTTCTTGCCGCTTTTCCATGCCATGGCGAGTGAGGACTTCGCGCTTATCTCGAGCAAGATCCCAAGTGCGTACTTTACCGTGGGCGCGGCCGTAACCGACACGGACGAACACTTTGCCCAGCACCATCCCAAGGCACGTTTTAACGATGCCGAGCTGCCGCTCGGTGCCGCGGCCTATACCGCCGTCGCTTTGGGCTATATCGCCGACCACCGGTAGCACCCAACCTTGCCTTTCAAGCCTGCGGGCATGGCCGTAAGGCCTATGCCCTTGTCTTTCAAGGCAATCTTGGGCACTACCGGCGCCTGGCTTTGTCATCATGGCCACGTGCTACACGATTTTCGTTAACTGCATGAGCCTGTTTCAGCCGCTCGTCGTCAGCGACCTGGGCATCACGCTTGCGCAGTACAACATCTCCAACGCCATCTCCACCGTGGTGAGCGTTATCGGCTCACTTGTGATCGGTCATGTTGCCGATAAAGTAAGCGGTCGCGTTTTGGGCTCCCTCACTGTAATCGCCACCTCTGCCGTTCTTGCCGGCATGAGCTTTGTCGGTGAGCTATGGCAGGTCTACGTGCTCTTTTCTGTTCGTCCCGTTCTGTCCGTGGCCGCCTTGGAAGCCGAATGGATGCTCGTACCATCATTCGGTTTCCAAGGCGGCCACGGGCCTACGAAATGATCCCTATTCCTCCGTCCCCAAGGGATCACGTGATCCGAAGGGGACGGAGGAAAAGGGATCACAAACAGCGGCGGCGCGTCTGGCCGAACGAGTCCCCATACCCTCGTTCGGTCAGACGCGCCGCCGCTGTTTGTATTTGTGCCGTATAATGACCGTTACCTATGACGCGATACAAAAGAAAGGTGTTTGCCCATGCAGGCACAGAAGGCGGAGGGAACCCGCGACCTTATCGGCGCCGAGATGCGCGCCTGGCAAAAGATGCAGCAGATTGCGGCCGGCGTGTTCGAGCCGTTTGGTTTTAAACCCATCGAGACGCCCGCGATCGAGCAGGTGGACGTGTTTGTCCACGGTATCGGCCAGTCGACCGACGTCGTGCGCAAGGAAATGTTCCGCGTGTTCAGCGGTGCCAACCTGGAGCGCGTCTTTACCGAGGGCACCGACACCAAACTCAAGCCCAAGCAGCGCCTGGCGCTTCGCCCCGAGGGCACGGCCGGCGTGGTGCGCGCTGTCGTCGAGAACAATCTGGTGCCCCAGGGCTCCACGCCGTTTAAGGCGTACTACGCCGAGGCCATGTTCCGCGGCGAGCGTCCCCAGAAGGGCCGCCTGCGCCAGTTCCACCAGGTGGGCATCGAGTGGCTCGGCGCTCCCGATCCGGCGGCAGACGCCGAGTGCATCATCATGCTCATGGAGTTCTACAAGAGCCTGGGCTTCGATCTTTCCAAGCTTCGTCTGCTCATCAACTCGATGGGTGACGCCCAGTGCCGTCCGGCTTATCGCGAGCAGGTTAAGCAGTTCATCCTCGATCACGCAGACGAGATGTGCGATGAGTGCCGCGAGCGCGCCGAGCTCAACCCGCTGCGTGCCTTTGACTGCAAGAACGACCACTGCCGCGAGATCATGGCCGAGGCTCCGCTGATGGGTGACAACCTGTGCGATGAGTGCCGCGAGCACTACGAGCAGGTCAAGCGCTATCTGGATGCCGCCGGTATCGAGTATGTCGAGGATCCCACCTTGGTGCGCGGCCTGGACTACTACACCCGTACTGTCTTTGAGGTCGAGGCCCCTGGCGCCGGCGTCGGCTCCATCGGCGGCGGCGGCCGCTACGATGGCCTGGTCGAGCTCGAGGGTGGCAAGCCCACGGCGGGCGTCGGCTTTGCTGTCGGTTTTGAGCGCGCCCTGCTGGCCCTGCAGGCCTTTGGCAGCGATTTGGGTGCCGATGAGGCCCCGTGCGTCTATGTCGCCAACGCCGGCAAGGAGCTGCGTCAGAACGTCTTTGCCATTACGCAGGAGCTTCGCGCCGCAGGTATCGTGACCGAGGCCGACTATCAGGGTCGTTCGCTCAAGGCCCAGTTTAAGCAAGCCGATAAGGTAGGCGCCAAGCTCATCTTGGTCCTGGGTGGCGACGAGCTTGCCGCCGGCAAGGTCAAAGTGCGCGACATGCAGAGCCATGACGAGGTGCTCGCCGATCTGGACAACGTCGTCGAGGCGGTTCGCGAGCGCCTGTAGCGCATCTTTTTGAGCTTCGGGCCTGCTAACGTGCCCTGCTCATGGAGAGCGATTGTTACGGGGGTGTTTCGCTTTTATGCGGAATGCCCCCGTTTACGTATGCCGCCCACCGAGAAATACGACCATTTAGGGCAAAAACCTTTGCAATGCAGAAAATACTTTTGTGTGGTAAAGCGCAATCAGTGTCGAAAGTATTTCTCAAGCGCCTATAATGAATACCGCATGTTACGTGCATAGAAGGAGGAATGGGAGGAAACGTGGCTGAGAACCTAAGCAACCAGTCTGTACCCGAAGCCGCGGCGCGCGTCGCTGCCGTGGTCAACCGCCTCGTTAACCGAATCGGCTCGAATGCCGAGTCCAGGGAGCGTCTCGCCGAGATCGAGATCCCCGAGGAGCTGCGCGACAATCTGGCGCTGTTCTTGCGCCTGGAGCGCCGTGTGCTTAGCGAGTATGATCCCGAGATCGCGGACCTGTTCGACAAGATTTTGACAGCCGAGATTGTGGTCAATGCCGGCAACCCCGGTACCTGCGCTGCCGACGAAGCCGTCGACGAGCAGGGCGTGCCCACCGCCGACGAGCCCACTGCCGTGGCATTTCGTGAGGTCGTCGATTTGATCGACAGCCTGCCGCTCGATAAGCAGCAGGTCATCGTTCGCGCCTTTACGAGCTTTTTCCATCTGGCAAACCTGTCGGAGGAGAACTACCGTGTGGCGCAGCTGCGCGAGCGCGAGGCCGGTGCGTCGACCGATACCGAGGTCGATCCTGCCAACGAGCTTACCGTTGCCTATCACCAGCTGGTGAATGAGCTGGGTGTCGAGGGTGCCAACGAGCTGCTCGACAAGCTCGAGTTCCACCCTGTCTTTACCGCACATCCCACCGAGGCCCGTCGTAAGGCCGTCGAGGGCAAGATCCGCCGTATCTCCAACCTGCTGGAGGAGCGTCCGCGTCTGGGCGGCTCCGACCTGGTGGAGAACGAGCGCCATATGCTGCAGGAGATCGACGCCCTGGTGCGTACGAGTCCCATCGCGCTCAAGAAGCCCACGCCGGTCGAGGAAGCCGATACCATCATCGACATCTTCGATAACACGCTGTTCGACGTTATCCCCGTTATCTATCGTCGTTTTGACGATTGGGTGCTGGGCGACAAGGCCGGTACTGTGCCGCCGCTGTGCCCGGCGTTCTTCCATCCCGGCAGCTGGATCGGTTCCGACCGCGACGGTAACCCCAACGTCACCGCCAAGGTGAGCCGTGAGGTCGCCGCCAAGTACTTTACGCACATGGTGCTCAAGCTCGAGGACAAGTGCCGCCACATCGGCCGCAACCTCACGCTCGAGGCTACCTACAGCAAGCCTTCTGCCGAGCTCATTAACCTGTGGAACCATCAGGTCGAGATGAGCCCTCGTTACACGGCCCGCGCCGAGCTGATCTCCGAGCACGAGCCGCATCGCGCCGTCATGCTCGTCATGGCCGACCGCCTGAACGCCACCGTGCGCCGCATCACCGACACCATGTACCACAGCGCCGACGAGTTCCTGGATGACCTGCGCGTCGTCCAGCGTTCGCTTGCTGCCTGCGGTGCCGTCCGTGCCGCCTACGGTCCGGTCCAAACCATCATCTGGCAGGTCGAGTCCTTCGGCTTCCATATGGTCGAGATGGAGTTCCGTCAGCACTCCGTGGTGCACGCCCGCGCCCTCAAGGATATCCACGAGAACGGTATCCATGGCGACCTGCAGCCCATGACGCGCGAGGTCATCGATACCTTCCGCGCTATCGGTTCCATCCAAAAGCGCTACGGCAAGAAGATGGCGCACCGCTACATCATCTCGTTTACCAAGAGCGCCCAGCATGTGGCCGACGTCTTTGAGCTTGCCCACCTGTCCTTTGCACACGAGGAGGATGTCCCCGAGCTCGACGTGATCCCGTTGTTCGAGCAGCTCGAGGACCTCGAGGGCTGCGTCGACGTGCTCGATCAGATGCTTACGCTGCCCGTGGTGCAAAAGCGCCTTGCCCAGACCAACCGCCGCATGGAGGTCATGCTGGGCTATTCCGACTCTTCCAAGGATGCCGGTCCTACCACGGCCATGCTCGCGCTGCACTCCGCGCAGGAGCGCATCGCCAAGTGGGCAGAGAAGAACGATATCGACCTGGTGCTCATGCACGGTCGCGGCGGTGCCGTGGGCCGTGGCGGCGGCCCGGCCAACAAGGCCGTGCTGGCGCAGCCCAAGGGTTCGGTCAACTGCTTCTTTAAGCTTACCGAGCAGGGCGAAGTCATCTTTGCCCGTTACGGCAACCGCACGCTGGCTCAGCGCCATGTTGAGTCCGTTGCCGCCGCAACGCTTTTGCAGTCGGCCCCGAGTGTCGAGAAGACCAACACCGAGACCACGCAGAAGTTCTGGGATATGGCCGAGAAGCTCAACACTGCAAGCCACGAACGCTATCTGGACCTGCTGAACACCGAGGACTTTACACCGTGGTTCTCGACCGTGACGCCGCTGACCGAGGTCGGTCTGCTGCCGATCGGCTCGCGTCCCGCCAAGCGCGGTCTGGGCGCCAAGTCGCTCGATGACCTGCGTACCATCCCGTGGATCTTCAGCTGGAGCCAGGCGCGCATTAACCTGGCCGCTTGGTACGGTCTGGGCACCGCCTGCGAGCAGCTTGGTGATCTTGACCAGCTCAAGGCTGCCTACCAGGAGTGGCCGTTCTTCCGCACCTTTATCGACAATATTGAGATGTCGATCGCCAAGACCGATCAGCGCATCGCCAAGATGTATCTGCACCTGGGCGATCGCCAGGATCTGTCCGAGAAGGTCTTTACCGAGATGCAGCTCACGCGTAAGTGGGTCCTTGCCATCGTCGGTGACGAGTGGCCGCTGCAGCGTCGTCGCGTGCTCGGCTGCGCCGTTCGCGTGCGTAACCCCTACGTCGACGCCCTGTCCATCGCCCAGGTCCGCGCCCTTCGCGAGGTGCGCATGAACCAGGACGAGATGGCCGAGGAGAAGAAGGCCGAGTACATGAGCCTGATTCTTTCGACTGTGACCGGCGTCTCGGCAGGATTGCAGAACACGGGGTAATCGATAGCCCTGTGGCTCTCACCGGGACCCGATGGGTCTCCCTCTGAATGCGTCCTCGCACTTGAAGCCCCCTTATCCTGCTCCTTCGGAGCTGCGGATAAGGGGGCTTCGTGCTGCGGAATGCATTCAGAGGGAGACCCATCGGGTCCCTTCGTCCTCGGTCTGCAGGGATTAAAGCTGATGATAATAAAGCGCGCTTCTCGCCCCGCGTCTTATCGATTGGGATTGAGATGCATGTGGTGCTTCGCGCCTTACAGCTGTGACTGCCGCGGTCCCGTTTGGGATCGCGGCCGTTTTGTTATGGGTCAAATATGAACGTTGTGTTAATGAGTCGGTGGACGGTGGAGTTTTTCGGTGAGCGGCGTATCCTTCCAACGGTTTATCTAGTGTGTCAGTTGAAAGGAAGAGGGCGCTCGTCATTGTTTGAATGTGAACTGCCGTTTGACCACAAGACGTTGCATCTGGAGCTTGAGGATAAGAACTTCGCGGGTGTGATGGAAGGTCATCAAAACGAGTTTAAGACCACGAAATCGCAGGAAGAGCTGGTAGAGGAGTCGCTTGCCAACCCTTATGGCTCGCCTTCGCTCGAGGAGCTTTGTGCTGGCAAGAAGGATATCGTCATCATTAGCTCCGACCATACGCGCCCCGTTCCCTCGCGTGTGACGATGCCTATTCTGCTGCATCACATCCATTCCGCTGCGCCTGAGGCGCGCGTTCGCATTCTGGTTGCTACGGGTATGCATCGTCCGTCGACGCACGAGGAGCTCGTCAACAAGTACGGCGAGGAGATCGTTGCCAACGAGGAAATCGTTATGCACGTCGCGACTGACGACAGCATGATGAAAAAGATCGGCACCCTGCCTTCTGGCGGCGAGTGCATCATCAACAAGATTGCCGCCGATTGTGATCTGCTGCTTGCCGAGGGCTTTATTGAGCCGCACTTCTTTGCCGGTTTCTCCGGCAGCCGCAAGTCCGTGCTGCCCGGCATCGCCAGCTACAAGACCATCATGTACAACCACAACGGTCAGTTTGTGAACGATTCTCATTCGCGTGCCGGCAACCTGTGCCACAACCATGTGAGCGAGGACATGTTTGCCGCTGCCGAGATGGCTCACCTTGCCTTTGTGCTCAACGTGGTGCTCAACGGCAAGCACGAGGTCATCGGCTCCTTTGCCGGTGACATTCACAAGGCACACGAGGCTGGCTGCGAGTTCGTGAAGAGCCTTGCCGGCGTTGAGCCCGTCGAGTGCGAGATTGCCATCACCACCAACGGCGGCTACCCGCTCGACCAGAACATCTATCAGGCCGTGAAGGGCATGTGCGCTGCCGAGGCCACGCTTCCCGAGGGCGGCGTGATTATTGATGTCGCCGGTTGCGCCGACGGTCACGGTGGCGAAGGCTTCTATCACAACATCGCCGACAACGATCCGGCGGAGTTTGAGCGCGCCTGCATCGACCGTCCTAAGGACGAGACCCTGCCCGACCAGTGGACGAGCCAGATTTTCGCCCGCATCCTGGCGCATCACCCTGTGATTATGGTCACCGACCTGTGCGATCACCAGCTGCTCAAGGATATGCACATGACGCCGGTCAACACTATCGAGGAGGCGCTCAAGCTCGCCTTTGAGATGAAGGGTGCCGATGCCAAGGTTGCCGTCATTCCCGATGGCCTGGGCGTTGTCGTCGCGCAGCACTAGTGCACGGCCCAAACGAATCGTTTATAACCGACAAGAAAGATAAGGTTTTATGCTTACCAAACTCCTCTGCGAATTCGGCGCAACGGCCCTCATGATCATCTTTGGCGTGGGCGTACACTGCGATACCGTGCTTAAGGGCACCAAGTATCAGGGCTCCGGCCACATGTTTGCCATCACCACCTGGTCTTTTGGCATCTCGGTCGCTCTGTTTATCTTTGGCGGCGCCGTGTGCATGAACCCCGCCATGGTGCTTGCCCAGTGCATCGTCGGCCTGGTGCCGTGGAGCAGCTGCATCCCCTTCATGATTGCCGATATGCTCGGCGGCTTTGTGGGCGCCGTAATCGCTTGGCTTATGTATGCCGATGAGTTCAAGGCTTCCGAGGGCGTCGTCGACCCCATTGCCCAGCGCAACATCTTCTCGACCAACCCCACCACCGAGGGCACGAACTATGCCCGCAACTTCTTCTGCGAGGCTATTTGCACCTTCGTGTTCATCGGCGCCATCCTTGCTGCCGCTAACCGCGCTGGCGAGAACGTTCTGATGCTCGCCATCTGCGTCGGCCTGATCGTTTGGGCTGTTGGCATGGGTATGGGCGGCATCACCGGCTTCGCCATGAACCAGGCTCGTGACCTTGGTCCTCGCATGGCCTATCAGGTTCTGCCGATTAAGAACAAGGCTGACAACAACTGGAAGTACGGCCTGCTCGTTCCTGGCATCGCTCCGTTTGTCGGTGCCGCTCTGGCTGCACTGTTTGTGCACGGTTTCTTGGGCATGTTCTAGTCAAAGGACGGCTCTATAAGGTCCGGGCTCGGTAGGGGTTAACTTTCCAACGCGTCCTCGGACATGCAAAAAGGCTCGCTGCGCACTTTGTGCGGCGAGCCTTTTTGCGTCCTGCGGAGTGCGTTGGAAAGTTAACCCCTACCGAGCCCTGGGCATTCTTGGCTGTGTTCGAACAAGCAACTCAACATATATATCTGAATTTGGATGGGAGGGGCTTGTTGCTGGTAGGGGCGTTGAAGCGTGAGTGAATCTTTGGGATGCGTGGCGCCTTGGGTTGGGGCGATGCTTTGGGATGAGGTTCTTACTTAGTTGAAGAGGGGTTTTATGGCTGAGAGGTAGTCTTTGGCTACGTCCTCTTTTGGGGCTTGGAAGTTGTGCCAGGCCCACCATTGGACGGTGGCTACGAAGCTTGAGGCTATGTGGTGTAGTAAGAAACTGCGGTCCATGGTGGCTGCTGGGCCTGCGGGGTCGACGGGGACGGTTTCGGCTGCTCGGGACATGATGGTCTTACGTAGACAGTCGGCGAAGACGCGTGAGCCGGCGCCGGCTACGAGGGCTCGAACGCCCTGGCGGCGCTCCCAGAGGTTGTTGAGGATATGCTCGACCTGCACGAGCGGATCATCGAGGGGCGTACCGTCATCGTCGAGGGCATGGGTGCAGATATCGCACACGAGCTCAGCGAGTAGGTCATCTTTGCTCTTGAAGAGGCCGTAGAACGTGGCCCGACCCACATGGGCGCGAGCGATGATGTCACCGACGGTGATCTTGCCGTAGTCCTCTTCGCGCAGCAGCTCGGAGAACGCCGCGACGATCGCAGCGCGGCTTTTTGCCTTGCGGGCATCCATGGCTATGCGTCCGCGTGAACGAGCAGGCAGCGGAGCGTACCGGAGCAACCTTCGTAGGGGCGTTTGCCGGCGCCGTAGCCGACGGCTTCGATGCGGTAGCGTGAGGGCAGTTGGTCGGACGTGCGCAGCGCGGTGACGATGGCGGCGCCCGTCGGCGTCACGAGCTCGCCGGCGACCGGTGCAGGCGTGAGGGCGATATTGCCCGCCTGGCACAGGTTGACGACAGCGGGGACGGGAATGGGCATGAGGCCGTGGGCACAGTGGATGGTGCCGTGACCCTCGGAGAGCGACTCGACCACGATGTCCTCAATACCAAGGTCGTCGAGGCAGATGGCGACAGAGCAGACGTCGACGATGGAGTCGACGGCGCCCACCTCGTGAAACAGGACGGTGTCGGGCGTTTTGCCGTGAGCCTTGGCCTCGGCAGCGGCGAGTACGGAAAAAATGGCGAGGGCGCGACGCTTGGCGCCATCGCTTAGCTGCGAGCCGTCGATGATGGCTGTGACGTCCGCCAAAGAACGGTGGTGATGGTGGTGGGCGTGATGATGGCCCTCGTGGCCATGACCGTGGGCCTCATGGTCATGGTCGTGGTTGTGTGTGTGCTCGTGTTCGTGCTCATCATGGTCATGATGGTGGTGCTCATGCTCGTGCGTATGCTCGGCAGCTGCTTCGTTGCCGTAGAGCCAGGCCATATCGTGATCGTGGTTCTCGAGCTCCTCTGCAAGCTGGACGTCGAAATCGCAGGCGTCGATGCCATGCTTGTTTGCACGCGTGACGGCGATCGAAAAGCCGTCGACCGGCAGCGTGGCGAGCTGTTCGCGCAGGTGTTCCTCGCTGGCGCCCAGGTCGAGCAGGGCCGCGACGGTCATATCGCCGCTGATGCCCGAGGTGCCGTCGATGATAAGCGTATGCTGATGGTTGGACATGGAATGCTCCTTAACGGGCGCGGGGTGTGCCGGCGCTCAGATGGTTGATAAGACTTGCCTGGTAGGCGGCACCAAAGCCGTTGTCGATATTGACGACCGAAACGCCGCTGGCGCAGGAGTTGAGCATGGCGAGTAGCGCGGCTACGCCACCAAAGCTCGCACCGTAACCCACGCTGGTAGGAACGGCGATGACCGGACAGCTTACCAGGCCGCCGACAACGCTCGCCAGTGCGCCCTCCATGCCGGCAATGGCGATGACCACCTGTGCCTGGGCAAGCTCCTCGGCATGCGCGAGCAGACGGTGCAGGCCGGCGACACCTACGTCGTAGAGGCGATCGACCTCGTTGCCATAGAACTCGGCCGTCACTGCCGCCTCTTCGGCGACGGGCAGGTCGCTCGTGCCGGCGCAGGCGACGACGATGCGTCCGTTGCCGGTGGGGGAGGGCTTGCCTCCCACGAGGGCGAGCTGTGCGTCCGGGACATATCCCAGGTCGATGCCGTTGTCGAGGAGCTCCGAGGTGCGGGCTGCTTTTTCGGCGTCCAGGCGCGTGACCAGGATGCGCTCCTGGCCGGCATCGTGCAGTGCTTCGATAATGGCGGCAATCTGCTCGGCGGTTTTACCGGCACCGTAGACAACCTCGCCGGCTCCCTGGCGCACTCCGCGCGAAAGATCGAGCTGCGCAAAGCCCAAATCGGCGGTCGGAGCCGTCTGGATGCGCGTGAGGGCGACTGCCGGGGTGACTACTCCGTCGGCAACATCGCTCAGCAATTGCTCAAGATCTCGCTTATCCATATATGTTCCCTTCGACGGCGCAAAGTCTAGCACTCAAAGGGTATGTTTCCGAACACTAAGACAAAATTGTTCGGAAACTATAGGACGGACTGATTCATTTTTTAGACGGATCGGCTAGTCGCGCAGGATGATGTCCATGGCGAGCATCAGGTTGCGCTCGTCGATGGCAAACGGGGCGGCTTCGCGCGTCTTGGGCTTGGCACAAAACGCGATGCCCGTGCCCGCGGCCTGAATCATGGGAATGTCGTTGGCGCCGTCGCCGATCGCGACGGTATGGGCCATGTCGACACCGCACTCAACCGCCCAATCCAGCAGCTGGATGAGCTTGGATTCCTTGGTCACAATGTTTGCCGCCAGCTTGCCGGTAAGCTTGCCGTCCACGACTTCCAGGCGGTTGGCCAGGCAAAAATCGATGCCCGCGGCGGCCACGATTTTGTCGGTGACCTCGTGGAAGCCACCGCTTACCACGCCGACCTTCCAGCCTTTGCTGTGCGCCGAGCGCACAAGCTCCAGCGCGCCGGGGGTAAACGTCACCCGCGCAAAAGTGCGATCGAACACGCTCTCATCCAAGCCGGCAAGCAGCCCCACGCGCTCCTCGAGCGCCTGCTTAAAGTCAAGCTCGCCGCGCATGGCGCGTTCGGTGATCTGTGCAACTTGCTCGCCCACGCCGGCCTCCTCACCCAACAGGTCGATGACTTCCTGGTTGATGAGCGTGGAGTCGATATCCATAACGATGAGGCGTGCGGTCATGACGGGCCTTTCCGAGTGCAGTTGTATTGGGGCACATTGTCGCACGCGGCGCGCCTTGGTGACGGCCAGGCCGTGTCAATTGTTTCGTCTCCGTCAAGTCTTTGGGCAAGAGCTACTTTTTCGCGGCACATCGACGCGGGTGCGATAAGATAGAACGCCATGTCTGGCTGCGCGGTTTACGCAGGCTGGGCAAATCTGTACGACGCCGCCCGGAACGACACGGGGCGGCACAGATCCATAAAGGAGGATCACTGGTATGAGCCAGACCCGTCCCATCGATGAGCATTCCATGCACACCCGTACCTGCGGCGAGCTTCGCTTCGAGAACGTGGGCGAAGAGGTCACCCTCACCGGTTGGGTGAGCCGTCGCCGCGACCACGGCGGCCTTATCTTCTGCGACCTTCGCGACCGCGAGGGCATCACGCAGCTCACCTTCGACCCCGAGCACTCCGACGGCGACGCCTTTAAGATCGCCGAGACCATGCGTCCCGAGTGGCCCATCAAGATCCACGGCGTCGTGCGCGCTCGTGGCGAGGAGACCACCAACACCAAGCTCGCGACCGGCGAGATCGAGGTCCTGACCGACCATGCCGAGGTGCTCAACACGTCCGTCACTCCGCCGTTCCAGATCGAGGACGGCATCGAGACGAGCGAGGACACCCGTCTGCGCTATCGCTATCTGGACCTCCGTCGTCCCGAGATGATGGCCAACCTCAAGCTGCGCTCCGACTTTACCTTTGCCATTCGCGAGGCGCTGCACAACCGTGAGTTCATGGAGGTCGAGACGCCCTCCCTGTTCAAGTCCACTCCCGAGGGCGCCCGCGACTTCATCGTCCCCAGCCGCATCCAGCCGGGCAACTTCTACGCCCTGCCGCAGTCCCCGCAGCTTCTGAAGCAGCTGCTCATGGTCGGTGGCGTTGAGCGCTACTACCAGGTTGCCAAGTGCTTCCGCGACGAGGACCTGCGTGCCGACCGTCAGCCCGAGTTCACCCAGGTCGATATCGAGATGTCCTTCGTGGACCAGAACGATGTCATGAGCGCGCTCGAAGAGGTTCTTGCCGATGCCTTCGGCCGCATGGGTGTCGAGATGCCCACGCCGCTGCGTCGCATGAACTACTGGGATGCCATGGACACCTATGGCTCCGACAAGCCCGATACCCGCTATGGCATGCACCTGGTCGACCTGACCGACATCTTTGCCAACTCCAAGTTCAAGGTCTTTGCGACCGCCGCAAACGAGGAGGGCTCTGTCGTCAAGGCCATCAACGCCAAGGGCGCCGGTGCCTGGGCACGTGCCAAGATCGATAAGCTCGCCGGCGTGGCCTCCACGTTTGGCGCCAAGGGCCTGGCCTGGATCGCCTTCCGCGAGGACGGCTCCATCAACAGCCCCATCGTCAAGTTCTTCTCGGACGAGGAGATGGCTGCTCTGCGCGAGCGCGTGGACATCGAGCCCGGCGACCTTGTGATGTTCGCCGCCGGCCCGCGCCTGCTCTCTGACGAGATCCTGGGCGGCATGCGTTCCCACATGGCCAACGCGCTCGAGATCAAGCGCGAGGGTCACGACTTCCTGTGGGTCGTCAACTTCCCACTGTTCCACTGGGACGAGGACCGCAAGGCCTACGCTGCCGAGCACCAGCCCTTTACCCTGCCGACCGAGACCGACATCGCCAAGATCGAGGCCGACCCGCTGGCAGCCGGTTCTTGCACCTACGACTTTGTCATGGACGGCTTTGAGGCCGGCGGCGGCGGTATGCGTATCCACAACGCCGAGATGCAGATGTCCATGCTCAAGCTCCTGGGCTTTACCGAGGAGCGCGCCGAGTCGCAGTTCGGCTTCCTCATGGAGGCCCTCAAGTTTGGTGCGCCCCCGATGGGCGGTTTCGCTCTGGGTCTGGACCGCGTGTGCATGCTGCTCACCGGCTCCGACTCCATCCGCGACGTCATGGCGTTCCCCAAGACGGCCAGCGGCTCCGACCTCATGTCGGGCGCCCCGAGCGCCGTTTCCGGCGCCCAGCTCAAGGACGTCAGCCTGCGCCTGATGTAGGCGAGCGGCTATATATTGCTTGCAACGAGGGAAGGACGTGTGCCTTCCCTCGGTTTTTATACGCCGAGGTTGCGAGGGCATGGGGTGACCGGATGTCGCGGAAAGTGCGTCCCGGAATCTGCGTCCAGAATGGGATGAACTTTCCGCTAGGGTCGCTCAGCGGAAACTGCGACCCAGAATTCAGCCACATAACGGGACGCACTTTCCGGTTGAGCTTCTGGTGGGTCTCGACAAGCATCTAACGCTACAATAACTACCACGTGGCTGGGTTTGCCGGCCGAATGTGCGATGTCGTGGGAGGGGACATGGTCGAGTTTACAAAGACGATTAAAGATCCGTTGGGACTACATGCCCGCCCGGTTGCGTTGCTCTATGACATCATTGCCAAGCATCGTAGCGACGTGTCGGTCAGCATCGGCGACCGCCATACTGACGGCCGCGACGTTATAGGGCTCATGGCACTCTGTGGCGAATGTGGCGAGGACATCGTGTTCCGCGTTTCGGGCGTGGATGAGGCCTCCTGTGTCACATCGATCAGAAATCTCTCGCTCTAAGCATGATAGGGCGCGGTAAAGGATGGTCCTTTGCCGCGCCTTTTTGTTTCGTATAGGAAACTTTTTCGAAATCTGAATGGGGACCCTTTACAAAAAGTTAACCACGTGCTAGTTTACTATAGCGAACATAGACGTGGTTAACTTTTTACGCGTCGATGTTGAGGACGAACTGACGTTAGGAGCAACTCATGTCTTGCGGACCGCAGATGCCGGCCATGCCGCTTTCGATGGTAAAAGCGGGCGAAACCGTGCGCGTGTCTCGTGTAAAGGGCAATGAGGACATGAAGCACCACCTCAAGGACCTCGGCTTTGTCGAGGGCAACGAAATCCACGTGGTGAGCTCGAGTGGCGCCAATATCATCGTCACGGTGCTGGGCGCACGCTTTGGCATCGATTCCAAGGTTGCCATGCACATCATGACCGTCGGTTAGTCTGCAGCATTTCATAAAAACCGAAAGGGGGATAAGAGGATGAAGACGTTGGGTGACGTTAAGGTGGGCGAGAGCTCCACCATCGTCAAGCTTCACGGTGAGGGTGCGCTTCGCCGCCACCTTATGGACCTGGGGCTCATCAAGGGCACTTCGTTCAAGGTCGTGAAGGTTGCACCGCTCGGTGATCCGGTCGAGATCAACGTGCGCGGCTACGAGCTTTCCATCCGCAAGGAGGAGGCGGCCGTCGTCGAGGTCCAGTAAGGACCCGCGACGTATATTTCTGCAGATAAAGTTAGGTTTTTCTAACTTAATGCAGCACTTTGAAGCACATTATCCAGCCTGCGCGGAGAAAGCAGCGCAGGCACACAAGGAAGAAGGATTGAATGGCGGATTCTCAGATCCATGTCGCGCTGGCGGGTAACCCCAACTGCGGCAAGACCACGCTTTTCAACCTGATTACCGGCGCCAACGGCTACGTTGGCAACTGGCCCGGCGTCACGGTTGAGAAAAAGGAAGCCAAGCTCCTAAGCGACAAGAACGTTACCATCACGGACCTCCCTGGCATCTACTCGCTTTCCCCCTACAGCCCCGAGGAGCAATGCTCGCGCGATTACCTCATGAGCGGCGAGCCCGATGTTGTCGTCCAGGTTGTCGACGCCACCAACCTTGAGCGCAACCTGTATCTGGCGCTTCAGGTTATCGAGACCGGCCTGCCCGTGGTCGTTGCCCTCAACATGGCCGACCTGGTCGAGAAGAACGGCGACAAGATCGACACGGACAAGCTCTCCAAGAAGCTCGGCTGCCCGGTCATGATGATCTCGGCCCTTAAGAACAAGGGTATTAAGGAGCTGTTCGAGCAGGTCAAGAAGTCCGCTGCTTCCAAGGGCCAGATGCCGGAGCACAAGTTCGACTCCTCCATCGAGGACGTTCTGGACCACATCGAGAACAACCTTCCGGCGAGCGTTTCCGCCAACAAGCGCCGCTATTACGCCGTCAAGCTGTTCGAGCGCGACGCGGACGCCTGCAAGCTCATCAACCTCACCAAGGAGAAGGCCGCTCGCGTGGAGCAGCTGGTCGCCCAGTGCGAGCAGGACTGCGACGACGACGCCGAGTCCATCATCACCGGCGAGCGTTACGGCGTGATTGCCCACATCATTGACGAGTGCCTCACCAAGGCTCCGGCAAAGATGAGCACCTCCGAGAAGATCGACCGCGTGGTTACCAACCGTATCCTGGGCCTGCCGATCTTTGTGGTCATCATGTTCTGCGTGTACTACATCGCCGTTTCTACCTTGGGCGGCACGGTGACCGACTTCACCAACGACCAGCTCTTCGGTACCGACGGTTGGTATGTGCTCGGCCAGGGTCGCGACGCCTACGACGCGGCCGTCGAGGCTGCGGGTGACAATGCCGACTCGGTCGACCCGGCACAGTACGGCCCCTATGTCCCGGGTATCACCACCGTGGTGCACGACGCCCTTGTGGCGGGCGGCACCGAGGACGGTGGCCTGGTCGATTCGCTGGTCTGCGACGGCATCGTCGGCGGCCTGGGCGCCATCTTCGGCTTCGTCCCGCAGATGTTCCTGCTGTTCGTCATGCTGTCCTTCTTGGAGGACTGCGGCTATATGGCCCGCGTCGCCTTCATCATGGACCGCGTGTTCCGCCGCTTTGGCCTGTCCGGTAAGTCCTTCATCCCCATGCTCGTGTCCTCGGGCTGCGGCGTCCCCGGCGTCATGGCTACCAAGACCATCGAGAACGAGAAGGACCGCCGCATGACGGTCATGACCACCACGTTCATTCCCTGTGGCGCTAAGCTGCCGATCATCGCCCTGCTCATGGGTTCCATCATCGGCGATTCTTCTACCACCGCCGCGTGGATCAGCCCGCTCTTCTACTTCCTGGGCGTCTTTGCCGTCATCGCCTCGGGCCTCATGCTCAAGAAGACCAAGCTCTTCGCCGGCCGCCCGACCCCGTTTGTCATGGAGCTCCCCGCTTACCACTTCCCGGCGATCCGCTCCTGGGCGCTGCACGTGTGGGAGCGCTGCTGGGCCTTTATCAAGAAGGCCGGCACGATCATCTTCGCCTCTACCGTCGTGGTGTGGTTCCTCTCCAACTTTGGTAGCTACAACGGCTCCTTTGGCTTCCTGCCTGCGATGGACGGCATCCCCGAGGAGTTCATGGACTACTCCGTGCTCGCCATGCTGGGCAACCTGGTCGCTTGGATCTTCGCCCCGCTCGGCTTTAGCACCTGGCAGGCAACCGCGCTGACTGTCTCTGGCCTCGTCGCCAAGGAGAACGTTGTCGCCACCGCCGGCTCGCTGCTGTCCGTCGCCGACGCGGGCGAGACCGACCCGAGCCTGTGGACCGCGTTTGCCGGCATGTTCCCCACCATGGGCGCCTGCGTTGCCTTCGGCGCGTTCAACCTGCTGTGCGCTCCGTGCTTTGCCGCTATGGGTACCATCCGCAACCAGATGAATTCCGGCAAGTGGACCGCGATTGCCCTCGGCTACGAGTGCGCCTTCGCTTGGGTGATCGGCCTGTTCATCAACCAGTTCTATAACCTGCTTGTCCTTGGGCAGTTTGGCTTCTGGACGGTTGTGGCTATCGTGCTGCTGGTCGCGATGCTCTTCCAGATCTTCCGTCCCATGCCCAAACACGCATGGACCGACGAGGACGAGACCAACACTGCTTCCGCCGCAGTTTCCGCTTAAGTCCGAATAAGGATTAGCCCCTTTTCACGAGCCCGGGTGTCCCAGCGACACTCGGGCTTTTTGGTGGGAGATATGTGGCGTTTCCGCAGATAAAACCGACCAAAATAAACCTGTCCCTTTTTGGTAAGTGGAGAATGGGGTAAAGTAAGTGATGGTTAACTAAAGGAGGCTTGCTATGGCACCTATCGATATTGTTGTACTGGCTGTTATCGGCGTTGCGTTTGTCGCCGTGTGCGTGCGCATCTACCGCAAGGGCGCTTGCGCCGACTGCGCCCAGGGTGGCGTTTGCACGGGGCATTGCTCCAACAAAAAGACGTGCGCCGCGCTTAAAGGCGTAGACAAAATCGCCGAAGACTTGGGCCGCGGTATCAAATAAGGTCCAGACATCCAAGCGCCTCGCGAGCATCCGTTCGCGGGGCGCTTTGCGCATTTGGGCGCGAGCGCGGTGAGTTGAAGAGTATTTTTGGGGTATCGTTAACTGAACTGTAAATTGGCAACTTATCTATAACGGAGTAATCCCATGAGCGCTCGCGTAACCATGAAGGACATAGCCGCCGAGCTTGGCGTTTCCATCAATACCGTGCACAAGGCCCTGACGGGAAAGGCCGGCGTGAGCGAATCCGTGCGCGCCAAGGTGAACGCCAAGGCCGAGACCATGGGCTATCACCGCAACACAAGTGCCTCAAGCCTGCGCCGCAAGGATATCAATCTGGTGTTTTGCTTGCCCCGCGCATCGCGCGAGGGCGCGTACTTTTTCCGTTACCTGTGGGAAGGCTGCAATCGCTTTGAACAGGAGGTCATCGACCAGGGCATTACGGTTGAGCGTGTTGAATTTGGCGTGGGCGGCTACGCCGATGCGCTCGAGCAAATCGACGAGCGTTTGCAGGTGGGTGAAAAGATTGATGGCTTGCTTGCCTATGCGCCGGGCGACGATCGTTCAACTGAGCTTTTGGGGCAGATTGCCGAGGCGGGCGTGACGATCGAGCTCGTCGACGGCGACCGTCCGCATTTGAATCGTTTGGGTGCGAGCTTGGCCGATTATTCGACGGCGGGTAGCCTTATGGCCGAGCAGGCGGCAAACCTGGTCCATGCTTCTGGGGCCGACGCCCGCGTGCTCCTTTTGACAGGCGACCCGTATACCGATTCGCACTATCTAACCGCCCGCGCCTTCCACAATTACCTGCGCGAACGTGATATTCCATGGCAGGTTGAGGATCTTGCAGGTGCCCATGCGCAAGTCAAACAGCTCGAGCATGAGCTCGAAAAGCGCTTGAGTGCGCTGGACGCCCCCGAGCTTATCTGCAGCGTTTTTGCCGTTGGTTCCGAAGCGGTTGCCGACGCGCTCGTCTCGAGCGGCAAGGCCGGTCAGGTCATGGTGATCGGCAACGACCTGTTTCCCGAAAGTGCTCTGGCCTTGCGCCGCGGTATCTTTACCAATATTGTCTATAAGGACCCGACGAGCCTGGCGTATCGCGGCGCTAAGACGCTGGGCGATTATCTGCTGTGGGGAAGGATCCCGACGGAGCCCGTCCAGAAGGGCGCCGTCGAGATGGTGTTTGCCAGCAATGTCGACCGCTACTGCGAACTTGCGGGAATTTAGCCGATTGAGCAGGTACCCCCTCTTACGACGTGCATTTTTGGGAGTATTCAGCATTGGCATGCCCTGAATGAGGTGCAGAACGACTGTTTTAAGTGCCCCCGATGGCGTAATTTGCCATCGGGGGCATTTTTTGGCTTATAGGACAAAATGTGTGTCCATGTTGGGGGCATCGGCGCAGGTCGATGCCCCTTTTTCAGCCGTTTAAATTCCGTGCCCGCTTTTAACCGCTCGGACAGAATGTGTGTCCGGTTGCCTATCGTTCCCGCAGGTAGATAACCTTTTCCGGAACCGTTAAATACCCTTTCGGAAGAGGTGCCCATGAAGGCCGTTTATTGCCCCTACTGCGGCGGTCGGACCAAGCGCAACGGCAGGACCTCATCGGGGTCCCAGCGGTGGAGGTGCACGGCCTGCGGCGCGTCGACGACGGTGAGGTACGACGACACGGCGACGAGGCTCGAGGAGTTCCTCGGGTGGCTCCTCTCGAAGGACTCGCAAGCCATGATGCCGGGCGGCGGGCGGTCCTTCAGGCGCAGGACGGCCGAGTTCTGGGAGGTCTGGCCCATGCCCGTCCCCGACGGCGAGCTGCACCGCGTGCTCCACGTCGACGGGATCTGGGTCGCGCGCGACCTCGTGGTGCTCATATGCTGCAGCGGCGAGAGGGTGGTCTCCTGGTACATGGCGAGGTCGGAGAACTCGAGGGCGTGGTCGGCCCTCATGGCGCCGATCCCGGCGCCCGACGTGGTCGTCACCGACGGCGGGAGCGGGTTCGCCAAGGCCGTGCGCGAGACCTGGCCGCGCACCAGGGTCCAGAGGTGCACCTTCCACGCCTTCTCGCAGGTCAAGCGCTACACGACGACGCGGCCGAAGCTCCAGGCGGGGCGCGAGCTCTACCTCATCGCGCGCGACCTCATGGGCATCGAGACGCTGCACCAGGCCGAGCTCTGGGTCGAGCGCTACCTCGACTGGTGCGGGTTCTGGGCCGACTTCCTGGAGGACAGGACCGTGGTGGACGGCAGGAGGGTCTACACCCACGAGAGGCTGAGGCGGGCGCGCTCGTCGCTGTCGTCGCTGGTGTCGGCGGGGACGCTGTTCACCTACCTCGACCCCGCCCTGGCCAAGGCCGGCCCGCTGCCGTCGACCAACAACATGATCGAGGGAGGGGTGAACTCGCAGCTGAGGGCCGTCCTGCGCAACCACCGGGGGCTGACGTCGGTCAAGCGCGTGAAGGCGGTGTTCTGGTGGTGCCACGCGCACTCGGGGGACGCGAGGGCGGCGCGCGAGAAGCTCGCCACGATGCCGACCGACGCGGACATCGACTTCCTGTTCAGCGTCTACTCCGCCTCGCCGTCGCGCGAGGACGGAGGGCCGGAGTGGGGCGACAGGGCCGTGTGGGAGGACCTCCACCACAGGGACCCGTACCCGTTCTGGCTGGATTAATGGATGGAAACGGATGTTCTATCGGGACACACATTTTGTCCCATAAGCCCATTTTTTATGCCGATCGGGCGCTATCTGCGTTCCAAATAGGACGCTGAGGATGGCGCACGGCGCGCTCCAATGCTGAATACTCCCAAAAATGTACGTCGGGACATGACCCACCTGAGCAAAAGCGCTCAAGTTCGGTGTTCGGGGACGCCAACCGGTCCGCAATACATGCAAGTCACATCTCCAGCAACCGTTGAACGGGCAAAATCTACCGTTCACCCCGTGATGGTTAGGTGAACGTTCACCTAATGTTCCATTTTGCATTACTATAGTGAACGTTCACCTAAAGGATAACGAGCGCGCCGTGCGCCCGCGTTGCCAGCAAAGGGGCTGTTTGATGAATAACTTTATGGACGATCAGGATTTCCTGCTGAGCACTAAGACCGGCGAGGAGCTGTTCCACAACTTTGCCGAGGACATGCCCATCGTCGACTATCACTGCCACATTTCTCCCAAGGAGATTTGGGAGGACAAGCGTTTCGAGAACATCACCGAGGTTTGGCTGGGCGGCGACCACTACAAGTGGCGCCTGATGCGTGCCAACGGCGTCGACGAGCGTTTTATCACTGGCGACGCCCCTGCTCGCGAGAAGTTCCAAAAGTGGGCCGAGACCCTGGGTCGCTGCGTTGGCAACCCCGTCTTTGAGTGGAGCCACCTGGAGCTTAAGCGCTACTTTGGCTACGAGGGCGTCCTCAATGGCAAGACTGCCCAGGAGGTCTGGGACCTTGCCAACGCCAAGCTCGCCGAGGCCAGCTTTACCTGCCGCAACCTGATCAAGCAGTCCAACGTCCGCATGATCTGCACTACCGACGACCCCGCCGACAGCTTTGAGTGGCACAAGAAGATTGCCGCCGATGACAGTTTTGACGTTCAGGTCGTTCCCGCCATGCGCCCCGACGCCGCTCTGCGCATCGAGCGCGGCCAGGAGTTCGCCGACTACTGCAAGCACCTTTCCGAGGTTGCCGGCATTGAGGTCAGCGACTTTGAGGGCATGAAGTCCGCCATCTCCAAGCGCTACGATGTTGCCCACGAGCTGGGCTGCCGCGCCTCCGACCACGCACTCGACTACGTTATGTATGTCCCGGCTACCGCCGATGAGATTGAGGCCATCTTTGCCAAGGGCCTGGCTGCCGAGCCGCTCACCGAGGAAGAGGTCCTCAAGTACAAGACCGCCTTTATGCAGTTTGTCGCCGGCGAGTATGTCCGCCTGGGCTGGGCCATGCAACTGCACTTTGGCTGCAAGCGCGACAACAACCGCGCCATGTTTGCCAAGCTCGGCCCCGATACCGGTTATGACTGCATCTCCAACTACACGCCGTCCGACCAGCTCGCCGATTTCCTCAACTCCATCCAGGAGACTTGCGGCCTGCCCAAGACCATCCTGTACAGTCTGAACCCCATCGACAACACCATGATCGATACCGTGATGGGCTGCTTCCAGGAGGCTCCGACTGCCGGTAAGATCCAGAACGGCTCCGCCTGGTGGTTCAACGACAACGAGGTCGGTATGCGCGAGCAGCTCACGGCTCTGGCTAACGAGGGCGTGCTGGGCAACTTTGTGGGCATGCTTACCGATTCCCGCTCCTTCCTGTCCTATCCGCGCCACGAGTACTTCCGTCGCGTGCTGTGCAGCGTGATCGGCGAGTGGGTCGAGCAGGGCAAGTACCCGGCCGACATGGAGCTGCTGGGCGAGGTTGTACGCGACATCAGCTACAACAATGCGGTCCGCTACTTTGGCTTTGACCTGGACACCGTCGAGGCCTAAGCCCGCATCAAATCACATCGAACTCGGGAGCGCCGTTGCCACACGCGGCGCCCCGTTTTGCTTGCACGCTAACAGTTATCTAAGGAGAGACATAGATGGAGAACATCAGCTATGATGCGCTCGAGAAGATCGGCTACAAGGGCTACCTGCTGTCCAAGGACGCTCCCGAGAAGGTTTTGCAGTTTGGCGAGGGCAATTTCCTGCGCGCCTTCGTCGACCGCTTTTTTGACATGGGCAACGAGGCCACCGGCTGGAACGGCAAGGTCGTCATGGTGCAGCCCATCAGTGGCGCCTTTGGCTTTGCCGACGGTATCAATGCCCAAGACGACCTGTACACCGTGCTGATGCGCGGCAAGGAGAACGGCAACACGGTTGACGAGTCCCGCGTGATTAGCGCCTGCAGCCGCTGCCTCAACCCGTATCGCGAGGACGACTACCGCGCCATGATGGAGGTCGCCGTCTCCGACGACCTGGAGATCATCGTCTCCAACACCACCGAGGCCGGTATCGCCTACGACCCGTCCTGCAAGGCCGACGACATGCCGCCTGCGAGCTTCCCCGCCAAGCTTGCCCAGGTGCTCCACACTCGCTGGGCCGCCGGTAAGCCGGGCGTCATCGTCCTCGCCTGCGAGCTCATCGATCACAACGGCGAGGAGCTGCTGCGCATCATGAACCAGTACGTGAGCGACTGGGGTTGGGAGGACGAGTTTGCGCAATGGATGGCCAACGACTGCACCGTCTGCACCACGCTTGTCGACACCATCGTCCCCGGCCGCATCCGCGATCCCAAGGAGGCCGCGGCGGTTGCCGAGCGTCTGGGCTATGAGGACCCCTTCCTGGCCGTGCGCGAGCCCTTCCAGATGTGGGGTATCCAGGGCGACGAGTCGCTTGCCGAGAAGCTTCCCTTTGTGAAGGCTGGTCTTCCGGGTGTCTTTGTTACCCCCGATGTCACGCCGTACAAGAAGCGCAAGGTCCGCATCCTCAACGGTGCCCATACCGCCTTCGTTCCGGGTTCCTGGGTTGCCGGTTTTGACATCGTGCGCGACTGCATGCATGACGAGACCGTTCGCGGCTTCATGAACACCATGCTCTACGACGAGGTCATTCCGACGCTTGCCGCCGACCTGGATGTCGAGGACTGCAAGGCCTTTGCCGCCGCTGTCGAGAATCGCTTCGACAACCCGTTTATCGACCACGCGCTGCTCTCCATTTGCCTCAACTCCACGGCTAAGTGGCGCGCCCGTGACCTGCCCACGCTCAAGGACTACGTTGCCGAGACCGGCAACCTGCCCAAGTGCCTGGCGACGAGCCTTGCTACGCTCATTGCCTTCTATACGCAGGAGCTCGTTGCTCGCGAGGGCGATGGCCTGCACTTGCGCCGCGCCGACGGCACCGAGTACACCGCTCAGGACGACGCCTTCGTACTCGATTTCTACGCCGCCCACGCCGGTGCCGACGATGCCCAGCTGGTGCACGACGTGCTCACCAACGAGCAGATGTGGGGCGAGGACCTTACGCAGATCGCCGGTCTTGAGGAGTTTGTCGTCAGTGCGCTCGCCGTCGTGCGCACCGAGGGTGCCAAGCAGGCCTTCGCCAACGCTCAGGCGTAAATATCCGGCGCGGGTGTGGAATGGCATGCCCGCGCTTCGACTTCTGCTCAACCTGTAGGGTTAGGACTCTTTGTAATGAACACTATCCAGATCAATCCGGCCGACAACGTGATCGTCGCGCTGTCGCCGCTTGCCAAGGGCACCGCCGTCGCGGTTCCCGGGGTGGGCGAGGTCGTGGCCGCGGAGGATATTCCGCAGGGCCATAAGATGGCGGTGCGCGCGATTGCCGCAGGGGAGGACGTCATCAAGTACGGCTTGCCCATCGGACACGTGACGGGCGATGTCCAGCCCGGTCAGTGGCTCCACACGCACAATGTGAAGACCAACCTTTCGGGCGAGGTCGAGTACACCTACAACCCCACACATCCGGTCGTGGATCCCGTTGAGCCCGAGACCTTTATGGGGTTCCGCCGCGCCGACGGTCGTGCCGCGACGCGTAATGAGCTGTGGATCATCCCCACGGTCGGCTGTGTCAACGAAGTCGCCCGTGCCATGTGTGAGCAGGCCCAGGATCTGGTCGATGGCTCGCTCGAGGGCGTCTACTACTTCCCGCATCCCTTTGGCTGCTCGCAGACCGGCGCCGACCATGCCCAGACGCGTCGTCTGCTGGTGGC
This sequence comes from Collinsella sp. wc0583, assembly GCF_046116915.1. Classification (NCBI taxonomy): domain Bacteria; kingdom Bacillati; phylum Actinomycetota; class Coriobacteriia; order Coriobacteriales; family Coriobacteriaceae; genus Collinsella; species Collinsella sp. wc0583. Next base: position 116,161 of record NZ_JBJXBN010000004.1, read on the forward strand.
GCTCTCGCGTCACCCAAATGCGGCCGGCGTGCTGTTCCTGTCGCTCGGTTGCGAGAACTGCACACACCAGCAGGTGCTCGACGAGCTCGGTGACTTCGATCACGAGCGCGTCCGCTTCCTCACCTGCCAGGACGTTGCCGACGAGCAGGTCGAGGGCCACAAGATTCTGGCCGAGCTGGCAGACCTGGCCAAGCAGGCCAAGCGTGAGCCCATTCCAGCCTCCGAGCTGGTCATTGGTCTTAAGTGTGGCGGTTCTGACGGTCTTTCGGGCATTACCGCCAACCCCACGATCGGTCGCGTGAGCGATATGCTCGTCGCCCGCGGTGGCACGTCGGTGCTCACCGAGGTCCCCGAGATGTTTGGCGCCGAGAGCATTCTGCTCGATCGCTGCGAGGACGAGCAGGTGTTTAACGCCGCCTCCGACATGCTCAACGGCTTTAAGGATTACTTTATTAGCCATGGCGAGGTCGTCTACGAGAACCCGAGCCCCGGCAACAAGGATGGCGGCATCACCACACTCGAGGACAAGAGCTGCGGCTGCGTGCAAAAGGGCGGATCTGCCCCCATCGTCGACGTGCTGCCGTACGCCGGTCAGGCTACCAAGCATGGTCTGAACATGTTGTGCGGTCCGGGCAACGACATGGTATCCACCACGGCCCTGACGGCTGCCGGCTGCCACGTGATCCTGTTCTCGACCGGCCGCGGCACGCCGTTTGGTGCGCCGGCGCCTACGCTCAAGGTGTTCACCAACCAGCGCCTGTGTGACCACAAGGCCAACTGGATGGACTTTAACGCCGGTGTGGTGGCTACGGGCGAGCGTACGCTCGATGAGGCTGCCGGCGATCTGTATCAGCTGGTGCTGGACACGGCGAGCGGCAAGCTTACCAGCGCCGAGCGTCGCGGCTGTCACGAGATCAGCATCTGGAAGGACGGAGTCTGCCTGTAGCGATGACACGTTGAGCGCGTGATTGAATAAGCTGCTGCAAAGACTGAGCGACCCCGCCGAGGACAATCTCGGCGGGGTCGTTTTTCGTTTCTCGTTGCGTTGTCGTGCACGGCTTTTTTGGGAAGGGTGCCCGGCACCTCCCTCATCTCCAGAGAACAATGAACGTTCACCTAGTTGTTGCGTGGTGCTGAATCGACTTGATAATCAAAAATGCAGGGATTTTTTCATTTTCAGGCCCGTTCAACGGCAAAAAACGACCGTTCAAGGATAATATACAAGTGAACGTTCACCTATCATAAGCAATCGCGCATAATCTAGCTAAACGTTCACCCTGAACGGCATGCAGACAGACGTCGGTATGGACTCCAATGTCTTGGTACAAGACAATCGAGAAAAGAGAGGGAGCTCGATGACTAATAAGATCGGAAAAAAGCGTAAGATCACATTCTGGACGCGCTTGGGCTTTGGTATGGGCGGTATGCTCAATTCCGGTGCCCTGACCTTTACGCACAGCTACATGGTGCTGTTCCTGTCCACGGAGTGTGGCCTGTCCGCAGGCGAGGCTGCACTGATCAGCTCGTTTGCCATCTATGTCAACGCCATTCTTTGCCCGCTGATGGGCTTTGTGGCCGATAACTTCTATGCCACCAAGATTGGCCGCATCTTTGGTCGTCGCCGTTTCTGGATCTTGCTGGCCATCCCGATGATGATCGCCGAGCCGCTCATCTTCGTGGCTACGCCGTTTGGCTTCCCGTACTACTTTGTGCTGTACCTGATCTACAACGTCGCGTACACGTTCTGCACCGCCAACCTGTCGCCGCTTACCATCGAGATGACCGACGACTTTAAGGAGCGTACGTACCTCACCGGCTACAAGCACCTCTTTGGTAACGCCGCCGGCTTCCTGATGGCTGCACTCGTCGGCTTTGGCTTTGGCACCTTCGGCGAGACCAACCCGTTCAGCTACTTCATCATCGCTACGGTCAACGCTTCGGTCATGGCAATCTCGCTGCTCTGCGTGTACCTGTCCACGTGGGAGCACACCCCCGAGGAGGTCGCTCAGGAGAAGATCGAGAGCGTCGGCGAGGGCATCAAGAAGTTCTTTATCGACGTTATCTCCACCTTCCGCAACAAGTCCTTCCGCAAGGTCCTGTATGCACAGGTCTCCACGAAGCTCGCTGCTGCCTGCTGGTCTGCGTGCCTGTCCTTCTTCATCGTCTACTGCCTGCAGATTCCTAAGTCCTACGAGTCCGTGATGGAGATGCCTGGCAAGGTCGTCGCTATCGTCTGCACCGCCATCTGGGTCGCCCTCATGGCCAAGAAGGGCTTCCACAAGTCTTGGTACCTGGCAAATGTCGGTTGCGCTGCGTGCATCATCGCCTTCAACTACTTCGCCTTTGGTCAGATCAACGGCACCTCCACGGTCGCCATCGCCATGATCGCCTACCCCATCATCTTCGCCATCTGGAAGTTCTTCTACGTCGGCTTCCAGTACCTGCCCGATGTTCTGCTCAACTACATCCCCGATGTCGATGAGCTCATCACCCTGCGTCGTCGCGAGGGTATCTACAGCTCCGCTCAGCAGCTCTGCCAGCAGATCGCCCAGGCTATCGCCGTCAACGTATGGGCTATCGTCCTTGCTGCCTCCGGCTTCATTCAGACCGCCGGCAATAGCGACGCCGTGACCCAGCCCGCTACCGTGCCTCTGTATATCTGCGGCTACATGATCATCGGCTGCGCCGGCTTCTTCCTGCTTGCGGCCGTCCTTGCCCGCGGCATCAAGATCGACAAGGAGCAGTGCGACGTCCTTTGCGACGAGATTCACCGAGTCAAGGAGGGTGGCAAGATGGCCGACGTCAAGCCCGAGGTCAAGGCGCTTTGCGAGGAGCTCTCCGGCTTTAAGTACGAGGACTGCTTTGCCCACAACAACGTTGGCTTCCAGGACGGTAGCGTAACTCCCGCCGAGTAAGGCCGACATATCGTCCAAATCACAGGGCCGTGCCACCGGAATTCCGCCGGCAGGCACGGCCCTTTTTCAACAGCGTACAATTTGCCTTTAGAGCATTTTTTTTGAGGGAGAAACCCATGGAGACGAACGTTATCTGGCGCAACGCGCGCGCGGCGGTTATCGAGCTTGACGACGGCGGTTACTTTACCTGCGCCGATACGTGGGAGATCTTTGTCAACGACGAGCCCGTCGGTACCACGAATACGGTCGAGACCTATGTCGACGGCCTGACCCCCGGCAAGCGCAACTTGGTCCGTTTTGTCTGTGGCGAGCGTGAGCTGAGCGTAGGTGTCACCACGCCGGCTGAGCCCTTTACCATCAACGTTCGCGACTGTGGCGCCAAGGGCGATGCCGAGCATGATGACACCACCAACATCCAGGCTGCCATCATGGCCTGCCCCAAGGGCGGCCGCGTGCTGATCCCCGCCGGTAGTTATCGCATCAAGTCCCTCTTCCTTAAGAGCAATATCAACATCGAGCTCGCCGAGGGAGCGGTGCTGTTGGCCCGTCACGATCGCGCGGCGCTTGCCTACATTCCGGGCACGGTCACAGGCGACGAGGGCGCCGGGTATGCCGGCACCGATATGCTGCCCCTGGGCCGCTGGGAGGGCGAGAGTTTCTCGACCTACTGCTCTACCTTTACGGGTCTGAGCGTGCACGACGTGTGCATCTATGGTCGTGGTGCCATCGACGGTCAGACCGATTTTGCCGAGGACAACTGGTGGAACAAGGACTTTAAGAACATCTTTCGCCCGGAGGAGGGCCGCGAGGTCGCCCGCCCGCGCATGATCTTCCTATCCGAGTGTGAGAACGTGAGCTTGGCCGGCCTCACCGTCCGCAACAGCCCGGCGTGGAACATCCACCCCATCCTGTGCGAGCACGTCGATGCGCTCTGCCTGTCCATCGAGGGCCCCAAGAACTCCCACAACACCGACGGCTTCGATCCCGAGAGCTGCGGTTTTGTTCGCATCCTTGGTTGTCAGTTCTCAGTGGGTGACGACTGCATCGCCATCAAGAGCGGCAAGCTGGGCATTGAGCCCGAGCTTCGTCCCGCCACGCACGACGTGCTGATCTCTCACTGCTACATGCACGATGGTCACGGCGCCGTGGTCCTGGGTTCAGAGGCTGCCGGCGGCATCAAGGACCTTACCGTGAGCAAGTGCCTCTTTGAGCGCACCGACCGCGGCCTGCGCGTCAAGACCCGCCGCGGGCGCGGCAAGGATGCCGTCAACGAGGGCATTACCTTTGAGCACATTCGCATGGACGAGGTGCTCACGCCCTTCGTGGTCAACTCCTTCTACTTCTGCGACAAGGACGGCAAGACCGACTACGTGCAGTCTCGCGAGGCACTGCCCGTCGACGACCGCACGCCCGGCTTTGGTGCCACGACGTTTTGCGATATCGAGGCCACTAACTGCCACGCGGCCGCTGCCTACATCACGGGCCTGCCCGAGAGCAAAGTAACGCGCCTGACGTTCCAGGATGTCCACGTGACCTTTGCCGACGATGCTGAGCCCTTTGTTCCGGCCATGGCCTGCGGCGTTGAGCCCATGGTGCGCCAGGGCATCATCGCGCAAAACGTCAAGGTACTCGACCTGCAAAATGTGGTGATCGAGGGCCAGGACGGCGAGGAACTGCAGCTCCAGAACGTCGACAAGGTTATCCGTGCGTAGGCGTTTGCTCCTAAACAATTAAATTCGGTATGTCGCGGCGCGCGATGGGCAGGGCCTTCCCGACCCATTGCGCGAACTTTTTATATGCCGAAACTGCAACGTAGACGGTCTACGACGAAAGGACGCGGTGACTGATGATGAGTGAGAGACGATTTTTTGAGGTTTCGCCCGAGCGTGCGGGGGCATATCACAGTATCTCTAAGGCCTTGGAGGCAATTGACGAATCCTGTCCGAATGACGGACGGCCGGTGACAATCCATATCGAGCCGGGCGAGTATCGCGAGCGGGTCGAGATTCATCGCTCGCATGTGACGATTGAGGGAGAGACGGCCGACAGCGTGCGTATCGTGGGCAGCCTGGGTGCCAAGATGCCTTCGGAGGACGGCTCGGGCGTCGACGGCACGCTCGGCACGTTTAGGACCTATACCGTTTTGGTCGATGCCGACGACGTACGGCTCGAGAACCTCACGATCGAAAACGATGCGGGCGATGGGCGCGAGGTCGGTCAAGCGATTGCCCTGTATGCTGATGGCGACCGTCTGGTTGTCGATGCCTGCTGCATTAAGGGACACCAAGACACGCTGTTTTTGGGTCCGCTGCCGCCGCATGAGGCCAAACCGGGTGGGTTTATAGGACCCAAACAGTATGCGCCGCGCCGGGTGGGACGCCAGTATTTTCGACGTTGCCGGATCGAGGGCGATGTCGACTTTATCTTTGGCGGCGCGCGTGCCTACTTTGAGGGGTGCGAGATTCGCTCGCTCAACCGCGATATGGATGTCAACGGGTATGTAACGGCAGCCTCCACGCCTAAAGGCGAGCCGTACGGATTTGTGTTTCATGGTTGTTCGTTTACAGCTCCGGATGGCGTGGCGCCGGATTCGGTCTACCTGGGCCGTCCTTGGCGCGAATGGGCGCAAACTGCGCTGATCGATTGTTGGCTAGGGCGACATATCAAGCGCGAAGGCTGGTGGGATTGGAATAAACCGGCGGCGCACAACTGCGCGCAGTATGCTGGCGCGATCCTGTATGGGCCGGCGGGCGATACTACCGGCTGGGTGCCGTGGGCGAATGAACTCGATGTGATGGCTGCCGCCGGGTACGCTCGCGAGCAGGTGCTTGCCGGTGTGGATAGCTGGGATCCCGAGGGCGGCGACGGTGATGCGGTGGAGACGGCTGGGCTATCTGCCAATGGTCGCACCGTGCACATCGAGACGTACTGCGAAGACGAGCCTGCGCTGCGTGCCCGGCTGAAGCGCGAAGGGCGCTCGGCGGCATTTGCGGGCAAGACTCCTGCAGATTTTGAGGCGTGGAAGATTGCGACCAGGACTCGTCTGTACGATGTTTTGGGCCTTTCGCTTATGGACCGCGTCTCGATTGAGATTCGTGAGCTCAGCCGCGTGCGGGTTGCCGGCGGCATTGTGCGTACTCATGCGATGCTGCAGGTTGAGCACGATGTGTGGATGTCGTTTTACCTGTTGGAGCCGTCTCATCCGAAGCTTGATGGACGGGGGCTTAAGCGTTGCTATATCTGCCCGCATGGCCATCAGGGAGCAGGCGCCGCAAGTGTTGCGGGCGTGACGGGCGTGCCGGCGGTCGATGATGCTGTGCGTAAGTTCAATTACGACTACGGTCTGCGTTTGGCGCGTATGGGTTACGTGACCGTCTGCCCCGACGCACGCGGTTGGGGATACCGTCGTGACTGGAAGGGTCAGGGCGATGACGAGAACAGCTTTCTGCGCGGCACGTGCCTAAACCAGGCGCGCATGGCCGAGCCGCTGGGACTTACCGTTGCGGGCCTCAACGCCTGGGATAACATGCGTCTGATCGATTACCTAGAGGCGCGCGGCGACATTGCCATGGACGACCTGGGCTGTTTTGGCTTTTCGGGCGGCGGATACATGACGCTGTATCTGGCGGCGCTCGACCCACGCGTATGCAAGACGTTTGTCTCGGGCTACCTGTACGGTGTCGATGATTCGCTGCTGCACCTCAACGGCAATTGCAGCTGCAACTACACACCCGGACTTTGGCGCTTGCTCGACATGGGCGATATTGCCTCGCTTATTGCGCCGCGCCCGTTGTTAGTGCAAAGCTGTGAAGAGGATCATCTGAACGGTTCGCGCGGGCTGAAAAATGTTGACGAGCAGCTCGAGATCGTGCGCGATGCCTACAAGTTGCTGGGTCGCAGAGATGGCCTGCGGCACGAGGTATGTCCGGGTGAACACCATCTGGGCGTGGCACATCTTGTCGAGGATATCGAATGGCTCGATTCGCACGTTGCGGAATGCGCCCGTGCATAGCCCCTCGGCATGCTGCGAATAAACGGTACGTTCCTGTATGACCGCCGATGGGCGGATGAGGAGAAGATTATGGAAACGAAGAGTTTGAGTGAATCGACCATTTGCTGCTTTGGCGATTCGACCACATGGGGCGATAACGGATGCGGCGCAGGCGGCAACGACATCTCTTGGACTTCGCATCTGGGCGCGTTGCTGGGAGGCGCGGTCGTCGAGAACTTTGGCATCAAGGGTTCGCGTATCGCCATCAAGGCCGACCGTACCGATTCGTTTGTCGAGCGCCTTGACGGTATCGACGATGCGGCCGATATCTACATCGTCTTTGGCGGCGTCAACGACTTTAGCCGCAACGTGCCGCTTGGAGAGCTCGGCAGCACGGACGTGCATGAGTTCTATGGTGCACTCGATTACCTGATCCGTACCATCACGGCGCGCTCGCCTCGGGCAAAGCTCGTGTTTATGACGCCGTGCAAGACGAGCGGCAAGCACGAGAAGGATATCCCGGCAAGCGACGAGCTCAACCACCTGGGGTTGACGCAGGTCGCCTACGTGCGAGCGATGCTCGAGGTCTGCGACCGCTACTCCGTGCCGGTGATTGACCTGTATGCGCAAAGCGGCATCAGCCCGTTTTTGCCGGAGCACCGCGAGCTCTATATGCCGGACGGTCTGCACTACAGCCCGGCTGGCTATGAGCGCCTGGCGCATCGCATCGCCGCGGGTCTCACCGCCGTTTGCCGCTAAAAGTCTGCCGTTCGCGAGGAATATAGGGTTAACGTTCACCCTATATTCCTCGTTCGCGTTACACTAGGGGTAACGTTCACCTATCGTTTATGTCAGAGGGGACAGCAATGGGTTGCAATCAAATCCTGGATCGTTATATCGAGCAGTTGATCGAAACCTCTACGCCGCAGGCGCCGGCTTGGAATATCGAAAAGATTCGCGCCGGCAAGGAGAACACCTGGAACTATATCGACGGCTGCATGATCAAGGCGCTCATCGAACTGTACGAGATCACGGGTGAGCAGCGCTACCTGACCTTTGCCGATGACTACATCGATTTCTTTGTCCAGGACGACGGTACCATCAAGCATTACAACCCGCAGGAGTACAACCTCGATAACGTCAATGCGGGCAAGACCCTCTACAAGCTCTATGACCTGGTGGGCAAGCCCAAGTACCGTGCCGCCATGGACACCATCTACCGCCAGCTCGAGACCCAGCCGCGCACCAAAGAAGGCGTGTTTTGGCACAAGGCCGTCTATCCCAACCAGATCTGGCTCGATGGCATGTATATGGCCCAGCCGTTCTACATGCAGTACGAGCTGAGCTTCCACAACCGTCGTGCCTGCTCGGACAGCTTCCATATGTTCCAGGTCGTGCATGACCTGATGCGCAATCCCCTCAACGGTCTGTACTATCACGCTTACGACGCGAGCCGCAAACAGTTCTGGTGCGACCCGGTCACCGGCCTTTCGGCTAACTTCTGGCTGCGCGCCGAGGGCTGGTTTGCCATGGCACTCATCGATACCTGGGAGCTCATGCCGCCTTCGATGTCAGCCGAGAAGGACGAGATTCGCAAGATGTTCCACGACCTGATCGATGCCATGCTGCCGTATCAGGACGAGAAGACCGGCATGTGGCATCAGGTCATCAACCTGCCCAATATCGCCCCCAACTACCTGGAGGAGTCTGGTAGCGCGATTTTTGCCAATGCCATCATGAAGGGCGTGCGTCTAGGCGTGCTGGGCGAGCGTTACTACCAGTACGGCCGTCGCGCCTTCGACGGCATCTGCGAGACCTGCCTGTCCGAGCATGATGGGCAGCTGGCGCTCGACAACATCTGCCTGGTCGCGGGCTTGGGAAACACCGCGCACCGCGAGGGCACGTTTGGTTACTACATGAGCGAGCCTATCGTCAAAAACGATGCGAAGGGCGTGGCGCCGCTGGTGCTTGCCTATATCGAGACCATGCATCACGACAAACTGGCCGGCAGGCATGACCCGCTTGCTCCCTCGGGCGTGTGCTCTATCGAGGACCCGTTTGGCGGATACACCCCGGGCATCAACGCTCATAAGGGATGTGAATAACGTGGGGGCTATTACTCCGGGTGTGCGTTTGCACGACCTTCCGCAGGGGACCGTCGAGGAACGCATCCGCATGGCGGGAGAGCTGGGCTTTTCGTGCATTCAGCTGCCGAGCAAGGTGCTCTACGCATCGATGGGGATCGATCGAGGCGGCCTGACCCGCGAGCTTGCCGACCATTTGCTTGCGGTGCTCGACGAGGCGGGCGTTTCGGTCGCCGTGCTCGGCTGCTATAAGAATTTGGCGACGCCCGATCGCCAACAGCTCATGGATAACATTGCCGAGTACGAGGCATGCCTGAACTTTGCCCAGATGCTCGGCGGATGCCCGGTTGGCACCGAGACCGGTCGCCCCAATGCGCAGAACCGCGTTGCTGACGACCGCACGACTGATGAGGCACTCGAGGCTTTTATGGACGGACTCGCACACGTCTGCGATCGGGCCGAGGCCGTGGGCGGGCAAATACTGATCGAGCCCGGTTGGAACGAGACGGTTAATACGCCGGATCGCTGCCGTGAGGTGCTGGAGCACGTCTCGAGCCCGTCGCTCGGCGTGATCTACGACCCAGTGTCGCTGCTGCACCCCAGCGTTGTTGACGAAGCGCAGGAAATCACAGCGCGCATGCTCTACTTATGCGGCAGTAAGATCCGCGTGCTGCACGCCAAGGATTTTGAGGTCGTTGATAACGAGGACGAAGCCGGTTGGTGCGACGGTACGGGCTCACGCCTGGTGTGCCACGGCGTGGGCGAGACGGGTCGCTATGACTTTGAGCCCGTGGTGGCCTGGGCTGCCGCCGCCTGCCCTGGGATTCCCTGCGTGGTCGAGAACAGCGTGCCGGCGACGGCGGCTGACTGCCTGGCGACACTCGAGCACATGTCCGCTCGCTGCGGGGCTTCGCATCGCGAGTTATAGCATTGGCTTTTGCCGTGTCGGCAGATTGAGATTACCTGTATGGGGGCGGCGGTGAAGGGTCTTTATCGTCGCCCCCATTGGATTGCATTAAAAAGGGGAGTTGCGTGGCTATCCACATTGTCGAAGAGGCGAATCGTTGCCTAGGTTGTAAAAGGGCGTTCTGTCAGATTAAGGGCTGCCCGGTTCAGACGCCTATTCCGCAGGTCATCGACCTGTTCAAACAGCGCCGTCTGCAAGAGGCGGGCGAGCTACTGTTCCAGAACAATCCCATGAGCGCGGTCTGCTCCATGGTGTGCAATCATTCGGGCCAGTGCGAGGGCGCTTGCATTCAGGGCCGCAAGGGCGCGCCCGTGCATTTTTCGAGCATCGAGAACTATATCTCCACGGCGTATTTGGACCGCAAAGAGTGGAGACCCGCGCCGTCGCGCGGCAAGCAGGTCGCCGTGGTCGGCTCCGGCCCAGCCGGTATTACCGTGGCCATTAAGATGGCGCAGCTGGGTTGCGCCGTCACTGTTTTTGAGCAGCGGCCCGAGATCGGCGGTGTGCTGGAATACGGTATCCCCGAGTTCCGCCTGCCCCGTGCGCTCGTGCAAAAGTACCGTCATGTGATGTGCTCGCTTGGCGTGCGCGTGCGCCCCTCGACCACCATCGGTGGCGCGCTGCATATCGACGACCTGCTGCGCGACGGCTACGATGCGGTCTTTGTTGGTACCGGTACCTGGCGTGCCCACAAACTGGGCATTCCCGGCGAGTCGCGCGGCAACGTGCTGTTTGGTATCGATTACCTGGTCGATCCCTCGAGCGTGGCGATCGGGCAGAACGTGGCGGTCATCGGTGCCGGTAATGTGGCCATGGATGTGGCCCGCACGGCGCTGCGTTCGGGTGCTCGCAAGGTCACTGTGTATGCACGCTCGCGCCATATCTCGGCCATCGACGACGAGGTCGAGCTGACCGAGCTTGACGGTGCCGAGATTGTGTGCGGCAAGGCGATCTGCGCCATCGACGATAACGGTCCGGTGTTCGAGACGGCTATCTTTGACGAGGACAACAACGTGGTGGGCTACGAGGAGGAACTCGACCATGCGTCTGCCGACACAGTTGTGATTGCAGCTTCGCAGGTGCCCAAAGACAAGCTTGTGCTTACAACGGGCGGCCTAGAGACCGACCATCGTGGCCTGCTTTCGGTCGACGAGCGCGGCATGACCACCGTGCCTGGCGTCTTTGCCGCCGGCGACGTGGTCAACGGCCCGCTGACGGTTGTTCACGCCGTAGCCGGCGCCAAGCTCGCCGTCGAAGGCATGACCAGCTACCTGGGCCTCTAACTCCATCCCGCCCATCAGTTGCGGTGAAATACGGACTGTCTTGGCTGTCAAAGGCCTTATCTACTCCGTATTCCACCGCAACTTTTTTGTGGGTCGATACGTAGGCAGGGGAGTGCGTGCGGTCGGGTGCTGCGCGGTTGCTGGTACGATAGATACGTCAGCAACTGCCGCCGAGCGGCTCAAATGAAAGGAACCCTATATGGAGTCCTCTGCCTATCCAATGCTCTTTAGCCCGATCAAGGTCGGTATGACCGAGGTCAAGAACCGCGTCTTTATGCCGCCGGTGTCCACCAACCTGGCCGATCATGGCTATGTGACCGACGACTTGGTCGATCATTACCGCGCCCGCGCCAAGGGCGGCGTGGGCCTCATCATTACCGAGGTCGTGACGGTCGAGCCCACCTACACCTATCTGCCGGGTGACATGTGCTGCTACGACGACACGTTTATCCCCGGCTGGGAAAAGCTCGCCGCGGCCGTCCACGAGTATGGCTGCAAGATCATGCCGCAGCTCTTCCACCCCGCCTATATGGCCTTTAACATTCCGGGCACGCCTCGCCTGATCGCTCCGTCCTTTGTGGGCCCGTCTTACGCCCGCGAGGCACCGCGCCCCATCACGGTCGACGAGATTCACGAGCTCACGCATCAGTTTGGCGACGCTGCCGTGCGTATGCAGAAGGCCGGTGTCGATGGCGTCGAGGTCCATGCGGCGCACGCCCATGGCATGCTTGGCGGCTTTTTAACTCCGCTCTACAACAAGCGCACCGACGAGTATGGCGGCTCGCTCGACGCCCGCATGCGCTTCTTGCTCGAGGTTATCGCCGAGATTCGCGAGCGCTGCGGCAAGGACTTTATCATCGACGTCCGCATCTCGGGCGATGAGTACACCGATGGCGGTCTGACCCTCAACGACATGATCTATGTCTCGCGCCGCCTGGAGAAGGCCGGCGTCGACATGATTCATGTCTCGGGCGGTACCACCATCAAGCGCGGTTCCGCAATTCCCGCCGCCGGTACTCAGCAGGCCTCGCATGCCGCCTGCTCGCGCGAGATCAAAAAGCACGTCAACATTCCCGTTGCCACCGTCGGACGCATTAACGAGGCCTGGATCGCCGAGGAGCTGATCGAGGACGGCGCTGCTGACATCTGCATGATGGGCCGCGCCAATCTGTGCGATGCCGAGTTCTGCAATAAGGCCGCTGCCGGCAACGCCGACGACATCCGCCCCTGCATCGGCTGCCTGCGCTGCCTGAACGGCATTATGTTTGGCAAGCGCATCTCCTGCACCGTCAATCCCGATGTTGAGCGCGACGAGGCCGGCTACGAGCCTGCCGCCGAGGCCAAGAACGTACTGGTTGTGGGCGCTGGTCCTGCGGGCATGGAGGCAGCCTACATTGCTGCCAAGCGCGGCCACAACGTAGTGCTCGTGGATAAGCAGGACGAGCCGGGTGGCGAGATGCGCATCGCGGCCGTTCCGCCGGCAAAGCAGGAACTCACCCGCGTGATCAAGTATCAGTACCGTCGCCTGGCCGAGGTCGGCGTGAAGTGCGTATTTGGCACCGAGCTTACTGCCGAGGACATTCAGCGTGACTACGCCGGCTACGAGGTCGTCCTGGCCTATGGCGCCGAGCCCATCGCCCCGGCCTTCATGCAGGGATTTAAGCAGGTCATGACAGCTGACGACCTGTTGGGCGGCAAGGCTTTCCCGGGCAAGAAGATTGTCATCGTGGGCGGCGGCACCGTCGGTTGCGAGACGGCCGACTACCTGGCCCCGTTGGTCAACGATCTGTCGCCGGCCAATCGCGACGTCACCGTCATCGAGATGACCAAGACGCTCGCCGCCAACGAGGGCGGCGCCGGTCGCGCGGTGCTCATCACGCGCATGCTCTCCAAGGGCGTTCACGTGCTGACCGAGGCCAAGGTGACCGAGATTACCGAGGATGCCATCAGCTACGAAAAGGACGGCGAGATCCACACCATCGCCGATGCCGATACGCTGGTACTTGCCATGGGCTATCGTCCCAATACCAAGTTGGCCGACGACCTTGCTGCAGCCGGCGTTACCACCCACGTGTTGGGCGATGCCAACAAGTGCGGCAACATCCGCGACGCCATCGGCGATGGCTACAAGGTTGCTTGCGAGCTCTAGTCAACCCCTTGGTGCATGTGAGGCCTATCCCCGCGGCGTCAGTCGGTAGATAGCAAAAAGCGGCGGTCGTCCCGTACATGGGACGACCGCCGCTTGCGTCAGCTGCAATGAGTCATGCGATTAGAGGTCCAGAATTTCCTTGACCTTGGCGATGATGGCCTCGTCGGTTGCGTTGGCAAAGAAGTACTCCTGGAAGTGCTCGCCGGCAAGTGCGCCCTTCACCAGGTCCTGATCGATCTCGCCCAGGACGTCGACGAGCGGGCGCATGGTCACAGCGCGCACGCCGTCGAGGATCTTCTTGTTGCGCTGCTCGGGCTCAACGCGCTCGGCGGGGTAGCCGTTTCCCGAACCAAAGCCAAAGAGCTTCTCGAAGGTGTACTCAAGGTTGAGCTCCTGGCCCCAGCCGTTCTTGAGGGCGAAGGGCATGGCGACGGCGTTGCCATCGTTGACCTGGGCAAAGGTGTAGGCGTCGAGCGGGTCGGCAACGTGGCCACACAGCACGCCGGGGAAGGAGTTGCAGGCGAGCATGGCGCCCTCGCCGGTGCCGCAGCCGGTCACGACGTAGTCGGCAGCGCCGGAGTTGAGCAGCACGGCGGCAAGGATGCCGTTCTGCACGTAGGTGAGGGGCTTGGAGTCGGCATCGGCATACATGCCATAGTTAAAGACAGTGTGGCCCATGGGCTCGACAACCTTCTTAAGGGCAGCCTCAATCATAGGGTTCTTGGAGTTCTGAGAGTTCTCATTGATCAGAGCGATTTTCATGATAGGTAACCTTCCACTATTTTCTAAATTAATGGTTCGTTATGTTGCATGGCATCTCCAGCAGAGAAGCCGCTCTGCGGGCGGCGGACGATAAGGTCTGCTGCTCGAACAGTCCTGACTCGCACGAAGAGCACATTAAGTGCTCTTCGGCTCGTGCGGAACTCGCGACAGACCTTATCGTCCACCGCCTCGCCCAGACGTCTTACTGCGGCTGCTTTCCAATGTATGCGAGGATGCCGCCGTCGACGTAGAGGATGTGGCCGTTGACGAAGTTCGACGCGTCGGAAGCCAAGAACACGGCGGGGCCCTTCAGATCCTCGGGCGTGCCCCAGCGGGCGGCCGGCGTCTTGGCAATGATGAACTGGTCAAACGGGTGGCGGCTGCCGTCGGGCTGCGTCTCGCGCAGGGGTGCGGTTTGCGGCGTGGCGATGTAGCCGGGTCCAATGCCGTTGCACTGGATATTGGCCTCGCCAAACTCCGAGCAGATGTTCTTGGTGAGCATCTTGAGTCCGCCCTTGGCGGCGGCATAGCCGGCGATGGTCTCGCGACCCAGCTCGCTCATCATCGAGCAGATGTTGATGATCTTGCCGTGGCCCTTGGCGATCATGCCGGGCAGGCAGACCTTGGACACGATAAACGGTGCGTTGAGGTCAATATCGACGACGCGGCGGAAGTCCTCGGCGCTCATGTCGAGCATCGGGGTGCGCTGGATAACGCCGGCGTTGTTGACCAGGATGTCGGGCGTGGTGCCAAAGTCGGCCTCGATCTTGGCGATGAGCTCGGCAACGACGGCTTCGTCGGTGACGTCTGCCACGTAACCATGAGCCTCAAAGCCCAGCTCGCGGTAGTGCTTCTCGGCCTCGGCTACCTTGTCGGCGTGACGTGCGTTAAAGGCGATCTTGGCGCCAGCCTCTCCGAGCGCCTCGGCGATAGCCATGCCAATGCCATAGGTGGCGCCGGTTACCAGTGCGACCTTGCCGTCCAGACGGAAGCTGTCCATAAGATCAGACATAGCGATCCTTTCAAAAGAAACGTTCATCTATATTTATCTTACTTTTAGTACAAGCTCAGTATAGGAGAAGCGGCGCAACAGGCACCCCTTATTTCCTAAAATCAGGTGAACGTTCACTTTTAAAAGGTGAACGGCAGAAAAGCCCCTGCCGTGCGGACCTCTACTCGCTTTTTGCCTGCGTGCCCTCTGCGATCATGTTGCGGTTATACACCAGGTGCAGATACATCGCGTCGTGCGCGGCGGTGGGGTTGCGCGAGGCGATGGCGTCGGCCACATCGCGGTGCGTGCGGATAGTTTCCTCGACGAGCTTTTTGCCGGTCACGTCGATAAAGAGGGGGACGGATGCCTTGAGCACGCCCATCAGGCGGGGAACGACGAGGTTTCCGGAGCTTTCGGCAATGGCATTGTGGAACGCGGTGTCGGCGGCGGAGTAATCCTCACCGGCCTCGGCCAGGCGCTCGGATTCGTCGCAGAGCTCTTTGATACAGACGACCTGGTCGTTAGTTGCGTGCTCTGCGGCCATGCTGGCCATCTGCGGCTCGATCATAAAGCGCACCTCGAGTAGGTCGCGCGCCAGACGCTGCTTGTCGTCGATAAAGGTAAAGCCCAGCGGGTCGTCGGCAACGCCGGGGTTTGACGCCACATAGGTGCCCGAACCCTGCTTAATGCGCACGATATTGCGCGACTGCAGCAGCTTCATGGCCTCGCGCACCGTGCTCCTGCCGGCGCCCAGGCGCTCGACGAGCACGGCCTCCTTGGGCAGGCGATCGCCTTGTTCAAGATGCTCATCCAGGATCAGTTGAATGATTTTCTCTGAAATCTGCTCGGGGAGTCCCGAATCGGCTCGTGCCACGCTTCACCTCATATCAAAAGAATTCATCTGAGCTATTTTAGCGCACTGCGAACGCTATGCAGACGGCTTGACATGAATCAGCTGCCACATATATGCCGTTCGCAGCTCTTTTCCGACCGTTCACCAAATACATCAGATGTATTTCGAACAAATTTCAAAATGAAACATCAGACCTTTCCAAAACACGCTATAGTCATCAGACGAATTCAAAAGGTCTGATGAATTGGAGGAAAGATGTCAGACCCAACGTTTATGGCTGATCCCACCAGGCTGGTCATCGCCGCCATCGTGGGCATCGCGCTGCTGCTTGCGCTCATCATCAAGTTCAAGCTGCATCCCGTGCTTTCGATGATGGTCTCGGCGCTCGTGATCGGTATCGGCGCCGGCATGCCGCTCGACATGGTGGCAGACACCGTCACCAAGGGCGTGGGCACCACGCTGCAAAACATCGCCCTGCTCATTGGCCTGGGCTCGATGTTTGGTCAGATTCTTGAAGAGAGCGGCGGCGCCAAGAAGATCGCCCAGACCTTCATCGATACCTTTGGGCAGGGTCACTCCAGCTGGGCACTGGGCATTACCGGTCTGGTCATCGGTACTACGGTGTTCTTTGAGGCCGGCGTGGTCGTTTTGATTCCGCTTGCGTTTAGCGTGGCATCGCAGACCAAAAAGTCGACGCTCTACTACGGCATCGCGCTACTCGCGGGACTTGCCGCTGGCTATGCGTTTGTGCCGCCATCGGCCGGGTCGGTTTTGGTCGCCGGCACGCTCGGTGTCGACCTGGGCACCATGATCCTCGTCGGTATCCCCACCGCCTTCATCGCCATGGCGATTGCCGGCGTCATCTGGGGCCGCAACGTGGGCGGTCGCATTTTTACCGATGTTCCGGAGCACTTTACCTCTGCCGAGGGTGCGAGCGACGAAAAGGAGCTTCCCTCCTTTGGCATGGTGCTTGCCATCGTGCTCACGCCGCTTTGTCTGATTTTGCTGGGCACATTGTCCTCTTATATCCCCATGCCCGCCGAGTTCGCCTCGATTCTCGCCTTCCTGGGCAAGCCGTTCGTCGCTTTGACGCTCGCCACGCTCGTCGCGATGTATCTGCTGGGCGCGCGCCGCGGCTACTCCGGCGCCGAGCTCAAGGCCTTGCTCGACCGCTCTCTTAAGCCCGTCGGCATGATCTTGCTGGTTATCGCTTGCGGCGGCGTCATTCGCTGGATGCTGCAGGACTGCGGCTTGGGCCAGGTTATTGGCCCTATGCTCGAGGCTTCACCGCTGCCTTTGGTGGTTGTTGCCTTTTTGATTGCCGTCATGGTGCGTGCCTCTGTCGGCAGCTCCATCGTCGCTATGACCATGGCATCGGGCATTATGGCCGCCATGCCCGCGGTTGCCGGTGCTTCGGTGCTCATGCGTGCCGCTATCTGTCTTGCCATCTGCGGCGGTGCCACGGCCCTCTCGCACGTCAACGATGCCGGTTTTTGGATGTGCTCCTCATTCCTGGAGATTGACGAGAAGACCACCCTCAAGTCCTGGACCGTTATGGAGACGCTCATCGGCCTTTCGGGTCTTGCCTGCGCCCTGGTGATTTCGTTCTTCGCCTAGTTCGCGTAGCTAAGCATCTTTCGCCGAGTGCATCGCTCGGTACCCATTTTCACCTGATTCATTAACCAACGATTGGTACAACCGTTCAAACCAAAAGAGGAGAACATCATGGACGAGAAAACCAAAGCACAGATTCAGCAGGAGGCCGCCGACCTGGTTGCCAAGCTGCAGCCGCGTTCTGGCAAGTTCCGCACCATCAGCCCCGAGATGGACCCGCTGCGCCTGGGCTCTGGCTGGTCCATCGAGGATCTGGACAAGCCGCAGGTCATTATCGAGTCGACGTTCGGCGACTCGCACCCGGGTTCTGCCGGCCTGTTTGATCTGGTCGAGGAGGTCCGTGCTGGCGTTGCCGAGGCTGGCGGTCACGGTGCTCGTTACTTCTGCACCGACATTTGCGACGGTGAGGCCCAGGGCCACGACGGCATCAACTACTCGCTGCCCAGCCGCGACATGATCGCCAACATGATCGAGATTCATGCCAAGGCCACTCCATTCGACGCCGGCGTCTTTGTCGCCAGCTGCGATAAGGGTCTGCCTGCGAACCTCATGGCCATGGGCCGCATCAACATCCCCTCCATCGTCGTTACCGGCGGTGTCATGGATGCCGGTCCCGACCTGCTGACCCTGGAGCAGCTCGGCGCCATCTCGGCCCGCTATGAGCGCGGCGAGATTTCCCGCGAGGAGCTCGAGTTTGCCAAGCACAACGCATGCCCCAGCTGCGGCGCCTGCTCCTTTATGGGTACCGCCTCGACCATGCAGGTTACCGCCGAGGCCCTGGGCCTTATGCTCCCCGGCACGGCTCTGCTGCCCGCAACCAGCTCCGATCTGCGTGAGTTTGCGCGCGAGGCTGGCCGTCAGTCCGTGTGGCTCTCCGAGCACAACCTGTGCCCCCGCGACATCGTGACCAAGGAGTCCTTCGAGAATCTCATCATGGTCCACGGCGCCATCTCCGGTTCCACCAACTCGCTGCTGCACATTCCCGCGATCGCCCGCGAGTTTGGCATCGAGATGTCCGCCGACGATTTCGATCGCCTGCACCGTGGCGCCCACTACCTGCTCAACGTTCGCCCCGCAGGCGAGTGGCCGGCGCAGTTCTTCTACTATGCGGGCGGCGTGCCGCGCATCATGGAGGAGATCAAGTCGATGCTCCACCTCGGCGTTATGACCGTCACCGGCAAGACTCTCGGCGAGAACCTCGAGGACCTCAAGAACAACGGTTACTACGAGAAGTGCGGTCGTTACCTTGAGAAGTGGAATCTCAAGCGCGAGGACATCATCCGTCCGTTTGACCAGGCCTTTGGTACCGACGGCTCCATCGCCATCCTCCACGGCAACCTTGCTCCCGAGGGCGCCGTCGTCAAGCACACGGTTGTTCCGCGCGAGATGTTCCAGGCTACGCTCAAGGCCCGTCCGTTCGACTGCGAGGAGGACGCCATTCACGCCGTCCTGACGCACGAGGTCAAGCCCGGCGATGCCGTTATCATTCGCTACGAGGGCCCCAAGGGTTCCGGAATGCCCGAGATGTTCTACACCACCGAGGCTATCGCCAGCGATCCCGAGCTGGGTGCGAGCATTGCCCTGATCACCGATGGCCGCTTCTCCGGCGCCTCCAAGGGCCCGGCTATCGGTCACGTTTCGCCCGAGGCCGCTGTGGGCGGTCCGATTGCCCTGATTGAGGAGGGCGACCTTATCCGAATCAACATCCCCGAGCGCTCGCTGTCCATCGTGGGCATCGCCGGCAAGGAGATGGAGCCGGCCGAGGTCGACGCCGTCCTGGCCGAGCGCCGAGCCGCTTGGAAGCCCAAGGCTAATCGTTACACCTCCGGCACGCTCAAGTTCTTTACCGAGCATGCAGTTTCCGCCATTCAGGGTGGCTACATGGAGTAGCGCCCATGCGCATCAAATATCTCCTCTCATAGATGTGCGGCACAAAGAGCCCCGAGCCACGTCACCGGGGCGCGTTGTTCAGCGCCGCCGGGGCGCTCCACTCAAACGACAAGAGACGTCTTACGCAAGCGCCCGCGTCCGTGGATAAAACCACGGGCGTGGGCGCTTCACTTTATTCCCAGCCCTTCCACACGTCAGGCTCGTAGCCAACGGTTGCCTGGCGGCCGTTGCGAACGATGGGCTCACGAAGAATCTGCTGGTTATCGAGCACCTTTTCGAACTTCTGGTCGGCAGCAAGATGCTGTACGAGCGCAACCGTGTCGGCATCTTTCGCCTTTGGATCGATCACAGCGTCGATCCCGCCGACGGCGCGCGCCACGCTTTCGAGCTCGCCTTTGCTCATCCCCTTTTCCTTCAAGTCGATGAACTGGAACTTCACACGACGTTCCTTGAAATAGCGCTGCGCCTTCTTAGTATCGAAGCTTTTCTTCGTGCCGAATATCTGGATGTTCATACGTACCGCCTTCGCTCAATTCTCGTCCGTCCATGATACGACAAGGGAGCCGAGCAAAAACAGAGCAGGCGGAGATGGAGGAGGACGGCGACCGACCGTCGGCAAGAGTCGGCCGGATCGGACTGGCGCCCAGCGCGCGCCGGCGACACGCTCGCAGCTGCACACATAGCCGATGTACAAGCTCGCCGCGGCGTTCCCTCGCCCCGCGGTGTGGCGATAGAGAAGCACGCCACCCGTCAACGATGGCGCCTCGGTAAAGAAAATCAACGTCTGGGTTACATCCCTTGAAAGGGGCGAAGACGGCTGCTAGAATACCTCCCCGCTATGAAGGATTTGACCAAAGCATACATCGCAATTCGGCGGCCCCTGGTATACGGGGCCTCTCCTGTTGTTCCCCAAGTGCGCTCTGAGCAGCCGCTTTCTTCCTGTCGTATCTGATGCACGCATAGCACGTGCATGTTATTTCGCCCGTGGGCCGGCGCGCCTTCGGCGAAGAATCGAATAGATACGAAGGAAGCTTATGTCTGATAATTGTACGGTCGCGCCCGCCAATGGGCGCATTACCGGTACCCAGATCCGCATCGTCGCGGTCGTCGTCCTGGGTGCCTTCTTGGCGCTACTGAACCAAACGGTGATGTCGCCTGCGCTGCCGGTCATCATGTCCGATTTCGCCATCGATGCCTCGACTGCCCAGTGGATCATGTCCATATACCCGCTGGTGAGCGGCATCATGGTCCCCGTTTCGGCGTTCCTTATCGACAAGTTCAGCACCCGCGCGCTATTCTTCGGGGCGACGCTGGTGTTCGCGCTGGGCACGCTGCTGTGCGCCGCAGCCCCTGATTTCCTGTTCCTCATCATCGGTCGCGTGTTGCAAGCGGCGGGCTCAGGCGTGCTCATGCCGCTTGTCTCGGTGGTTCCCATGCTGGTGTTCCCCGTCGAGAAACGAGGAACGGCTATGGGCATGGCGGGCATCGTCATGTCGGCGGGTCCCGCGGTCGGCCCCGTCGTAGGCGGTGCGGTGATCGACACGTACGGCTGGCGCACCATGATCGGCGCCATCGTCCCCCTCGCAATTCTCGTGCTGGTGCTGGGCGTGTTCATGCTGAAAAACGTGGGCGAGCTGAAGAACCCCAAGCTCGACCTGCCCTCGGTCGTCCTCTCCACCATC
The DNA here is from genome assembly GCF_046116915.1 of Collinsella sp. wc0583. NCBI lineage: Bacteria > Bacillati > Actinomycetota > Coriobacteriia > Coriobacteriales > Coriobacteriaceae > Collinsella > Collinsella sp. wc0583. Next base: position 137,342 of record NZ_JBJXBN010000004.1, read on the forward strand.
GCCTTCGGCGGACTTCTCTACGGGTTCTCGAGCGCCTCGTCGATGGGTTGGGGCAACCCCGTGGTGCTCGGCTCGATCGTCGCGGGTGTCGTGTGCTTGGTGCTGTTCGTCGTACGCCAGGGCAAAATCGAGGACCCGCTGCTTCAACTGGGCACGCTCAAGACGCGCGAGTTCCGCGTGGCCGCCATCATCGTCACGCTCATCAACGCCGCATGCCTGGTCACCAACACGCTGTTGCCGTTGCTGCTGCAAACCTCGCTTGGCGCTTCGGCCTTCGAAACCGGCATGGCCATGCTTCCCGCCGCGGCGGTGGGCATCATCATCAGCCCTATCTCCGGCGTGGTGTTCGACAAGTTCGGTCCGCGTGCCATCTCGATCGTCGGCCTGGCCCTCATGACCGGCGCCCTGTTCCTGCTCTCGCTTTCGACGGTAAACACGCCCATCTTGGTGGTTGCGCTGTTCTGCATGCTGCAGTCCGCCGGCCAGTCGCTCGCGAACATGCCGGTGAACACATGGGGTGTCAATGCCTTGAAAAATGACATGATCGCCCACGGCAACGCCATCGCGAACACCGGCCGCCAGGTCGCCGGCGGTTTGTGCACGGCGCTCATCATCACGGTCATGACAAGCGTCACCGCGTCGGCCGGCGTCGATGCGAGCATCCAAGTAGCCACCGCCGTGGGCGCGGGCGTCGCTTACAAGGTGTGCGCGGCAATCGGCCTCGTTTCCCTTATCTGCGCCATATTCAGCGTGCGCACCAAGAAAACCGCACCGAAAACGAAGGAGGCATAAGCGATGTCCGAGATTCTGTCCGAGCGCATCCCGCTCGAGCTCGAGGGGACGCCCGTTTCGAGCATCATGATTGAAGAGCCGTTCACCTGCACGCAGGATTGCACGATTTCCGACGTGGTGCGCATGCTCGCCGAAAACGAGGTGAGCAGCATGCCCGTAATCGATGAGCGCAACCAGGTGGTCGGGTTCATCTCCGACGGCGATGTCATGGGAGCCATCGCGCAGCATCGCGCTCACACCATCTTCACGGGCGGCGACGCGTCCATGCTGTACTTCGACGATCAGAGCCTTGAGCAGCGCATCGAAGACCTGAAGGATCGCTGCGTCATGGATTTCGCGACGCGCCAGGTAGTGTGTGCCCGTCCCGAGCAGAGCATCGCCCGCGTCGCCGCGCTGCTGGCGAAGAAGAAGTTCAAGAAGCTTCCTGTGGTTGATGACGAGGGCAAACTCGTGGGGGTCATCCGCCGCTCCGCCATCACCAAATACATCTTCGGCATCCTTTTCCAATAGGGGCAGGTCGCACTTGAGGCGAACATCTCGAGGCATCGAGCCAGCAACTGGACCAGACAACCTTGACACGCACGCGCTTTCCCTCGATGCTTCGGTAAGGGGAGCTGCGAAAATCGCAGCACGGGTGATCGGCGCCGCGCCCCCGAAGGCAAAAGCGAACACGGGAGCGATACGATGGGAAAAGTCCTGGACGAAGATTTGGTTTATGAGATTCTCTCCGTCGTGGCAGAGATTCCGGCGGGATGCGTCGCCTCGTACGGTCAGATAGCGCGCCTCATCGGCAGGGAGAAAAACTCTCGCCTGGTCGGAGCGGTGCTGAGCGAGGCGGATCGCTACGGCGATTATCCCTGCCACCGCGTCGTCAACCACGCGGGACGCCTCGCGCCAAACTTCCCCGACCAGCGAGCACTACTGACGGAGGAAGGAGTCGCCTTCCGAGACAACGGCTGCGTCGACATGAAAAAGCACCAGTGGAACGAGTAGTCAGGCAGCGTAGCGTCGAAAGGAGCGACGCCACGGGGAACGACCTGCGCCCCGCCGCCGGACAACCTATGGCAAAGTGACACGTCCCACAAAGAGCGGCGCACCAGTACGAGACACGACCGCGACGTAAAAAGACCCTATGATACTCGTAAGCATCTATCTGATTGCCCGCCTCGAGGTACCCAAAGAACGAGAGATGCCGAAACCCCTAGACAAAGAAAAAGGTCGGGAGCTTTTATGCTTCCGACCTGAAGTTTCATGGTCGCAGGGGGCGGATTTGAACCACCGACCTTCGGGTTATGAGGTCGCTACGACGTTGTTTCATTCAGACATTTCGACCCAAATTCGACCCACAACGAGCTTGAAAGCGGTCAGGCGGAGCATTACCCTTGGGGTGTGACCCCACGCAGGGCCCACCACCAAGGGTAATGCCCACCCGCCCCAGCCCTTTGCGCCATTCCGCGCAACCGAGCGCGATTCTCAGGCACTTCAGGCAAGGAACACGATGAACGACCGACCTCTCGTCATAGGCAAAGGAACGAAGCAACGCCGCGACAAATACACGTGGCGCTACCGTCACAGCCTCGGCAAGGATCCGGTCACGGGCAAATACCGCTATTCGCCGTGGCAGACCATACATACCACCAAAAGCCGAGAGGTCGACGCCGCACTCGAAGCCTACAAGGCAGAACTCAACAGCGGCACCTACGTCCAAAAATCGAGGGACACCGTCGGCTCGTACGCAAAAAAGTTCCACGACAACCGCGAAGGAACCATCACGCCGCTCGCCTACTCGACATCCTACTCAATCGAGAACCGGACGCGCACATCACATGCGTGATGCTCATGCTCGACACCGACATGAGAAGGGCAGAAGCCCTCGGGATGACGTGGTCCGATGTCTCCGTCGAGAACAGAAGCATCCTCATTGAGCAGCAGTTCGCGGCCGATCGAAGCGTTCGCTCGCCCAAAAGCAAGAAAAGCGTGCGGAGGATCTCGATAAGCGAGACGCTGACGTCGTATCTCGAATTCTGGAAAAAGGAGCAGGCCCGCGAAATGGAAGCCTTCGGCCTGGAACAAGTCAAAGGCACTCCGCTCGTCCACTCATTCGAACGAACGAAAGACAGGCATCCCCAAGTCAACTTCATGGACCTGAATGGGTTTTCGCGCTGGTTCAGAAACATCAGCGTCGAGAACGGGTTCGGCAAGTTCGAAGGCGTTCGAACATACCATTATGTGAAGGAAACTGTCGACGGGGAAACGATTTCGAAGCGTTATGAGCATAAAGAGTGGCTCGAATTGAGGGATTACCTCAGGAAGCATCCCAAGGTTCGCGAGGCGAGGCATATCAGCACATATGAGAGCGAGCACCTTCCTTACGGATATTCGGGCCTATCGAGCCACACCGCTACTGCCGCTACTGCCCGCTACTGCCCGCCAGCTTCCGAACCAGCGGGCGGTAGCAGCACCCCGAACATCTCGCCGACAGCGCAGAGAGTCGTCGACCTGGCGGCCAAGGCCGACATCGAGGACGTGATGCTGTGCGACCTGCCCGGCGTCCTGTCCTTCCTAGGGCTGCCACCTGAGACGGAGATGCCGCCGGGCAACAAGGGGAAGACGAAGCTCAAGAAGCTCTACAGGAAGGTGGCGCCGAACAAGGCATACCACTCCGGCGAGCGCGCCAAGGATTTGATCTCGCACCTCGACATGGCAGAGATCAGGGCATCGGCGCCCGTCCAAGAATTGGGATGCAGTTCAATACGAGCTCGGGGCTCTTTTCGTCTAGATTGGGGACGCATGGCCGGACGAAAACAATTTGCGTCTGGTAATAAGCGTACGAAAGCGCAATTTACGTCTTAATTCCGTACGCAAATCAAGACGAAAATCGTTTACGTCTGCTTTAATCCGTACGAAAACGGTTTTCGTCTTGCAGGGCAGTTGCCGTTTCTACAGTTCAACTTCCAGTTCGGCTTTGTGCTCGTAGAGGTAGTCGCGCATGTAGGGGATGGCAAATGAGACCTTGCCGTACGAGGGAGCCTCGATAATCGATTCTCTTAACAGGCGGCTGCGGACGGAACTCACCTGTTGAGGCGTTTTGTTTAGGGCATCGGCAACCATGCTGGTCGAGCTCGTCTGCCCCAAAGATGCCATGCTCAGCAGATAAGCGATGCACGTGGGCGGAATGCGCTGTAGCGCGGGCTCAATCACCATGGCACAGAAGCGTTCGCGTGCCGTTGCAATGCCGCGCTCGGCTTCTTCTTCTCCAATAATCGGTGTATGTGCGCGTCTTGCCAACTGCCATGCGTAGTATCCAACGAGTTGGATCATGAAAGGATAACCTTGCGTTGCCTCGGCAAGTTGGCCGGCAATACCTGGCTGCAACTCCATGCCAGACGCTTCAATGGTTTCCTCGAGGGAGTACGACACTTCGGTTACTGCCACAGCCTTCAGGTCAAAGGGGAGGGCACGGCGCAAAAACGTAAGTGTCTTTCCGTTGATGATGCTTTCAATCATCGAAGGCAGCCCCGCAAAAACAAAGGCGATATCAAGGTCTTCGCCGATAACCTGCTGAATCGCAATGGAGAGCGTTCGGACCTCATCGAGCTCTGCGTCTTGAACCTCGTCGAGAGTGATGAGCAGGCCATTTTCATTCTTGGATATTGTCTGTCTCATGGCGTCGCGTAGCGATGGACCGATTCGCTCAATGTCTATGCTGCCGATGGATATGCCAGCTACGGTGGGCTCAAATCTGGCGTGTTTGGCCTGGAATTTGGGCTGCAGCTGTTCGAGAATGCGTTGGCAAAGTCCCTCGGTTGCGACCTCTTTTATGACCGTCCAGCCACGGCTTTGCGCCAAACGTGAGCACTCGTCAAGGAGGACCGTCTTGCCCGTTCCACGGACGCCGGCTATGCGCATTAGGCGCCCCGGGGCACCAGGCCCGTTGATGAGGCCTTCATTGAATTCTTCGAGTACATCTTCGCGGCCGATAATCGTGGGGGGTGTTTTACCTGCTGTGGGCTTAAAAGGGTTTGTTTGCATGTGAGCCACCTTTGCTCAAGATATAGCAAGATATAGCAAAGTATAGCAAGATATAGCAAAGTATAGTGAGATATAGCAACGTATAGCGCTGTTCGCGGGTTCTTACGGTGGCGCTATTTTCCGAATGCCGCGCGGATAAAGCGCTGGGCGAACAGCTTGTTGGCAACTCACGAGGGCTCGGGGTGCCAATTTGGGGTGCAGTAGTGCTGCGCCACGAAAAGGGCCTATCTACTACGTTTAAGCCGCAGGGGTCAACCATAGTCGGCTTTTTCGAAAATCGACAAGCTGTCTACCTGCGGTTTTGTTTTCACGGTTTTCGGTATGGCCGAGGCTATCCGTGTTAACGTAGTAGATGGGCCACTTTTGTGGCAAGGGGCCGACCTGCGGCTCAGGGTAGCCAAAAAGCCCCGTCCCAAAAAGACTGATTGGGAGCTGGGGCGTGTCGATGCGATAGTATTGCATGGTGGTATTCGACTAACCGAGGACTTATCCGAGGGCTTTATGGAACAACACCAGCATTATCAGAGCCTGCAAGATCAGGCATACAACGCATTGCGCTCCAAGATCATCTATGCCGAGCTCAAGCCCGGCACGCGCCTTTCGGCGATTGGTCTGGAAAAGGAGACGGGAATCGGACGCACACCCATTCGTGAGTCCTTTGTACGCCTGCGTGAGCAGGAGCTGGTGGAAACGCGCCCCAAAAGCGGCACCTACGTCTCTAAGATCAGCATGGAACACGCCGAAAACGCCTGCTTCTTGCGTGAGAAGCTCGAGAGAAGCGTGCTAATTAAATGCTGTTCGACCGCCACGCCCGAGCAAAAGCATCGGCTCGAGCAGATTCTTGCCGAGTCCGAGTCGCTCGACCATAGCGAAACGCGTCGCTTTTTCGATCTGGACAACCTGTTCCATGAGACGTGTTTTGAGATTGCCGGCCGCCACATGTTGTGGGATTGGATGAAGAGCGTCAATACGCATTTTGAGCGATACAACTGGTTGCGTATGGTCTCGCAGGATCTGGATTGGGAGCCGATTCGTCGGCAGCATCGCCGGATTCTCGAGGCCATTAAAAAGGGCGATACCGACACGGCGAGCTATCTGGCCGAGACACACCTGCACCTGATGCCCGAGGAGCAGGGCCCGGTTATTGCCTTGCATCCCGACTACTTTGAGCTGTCCAAAGACTCGGCCATCTAACTCGCCCCCTACATTAGTTGCGGTGAAATAGGGATTGTTTTGCGGCTCTGATGGTGTAAGCAGTCCGTATCTCACCGCAACTGCCGGGGCATTATCGGGGCACGAAAAAGCTGCGGCGCCGCTTGGAGGAAAAGACCGGAAGCAAGGGTTCATTCCTCCAGACGGCGCCGCAGCTGTTTTGGTGGCTCGGTTTTTACCGAAGTGGTCCAGTTGGGCGCGGTTGCCAGTCGAGTAAGTAAAGCGGCTCGGGGGCGTGTCGCTTCCGTCACGTTCTATCAGCATACAAGACGGTTTCGGTTCTTGTCCGTGACGGAAACGGCGCGCTTCCGAGCCGTTTTAAAAGAAAGGGGGCGAGGTCTAGGGCACGCCCCCTTTCACGATAGAGAGCTAAACCTAGCCGCGGACCTTCTTGACGACGTCCATGGCCTCGCGGGCGATCTGCTCGACCTTGGAGAAGTCGCCGTCGGCGAACAGGGCGGGCTTGACCATCCAGGTGCCACCGCAGGCGATGATGGCGGAGGAGCTCAGGTACTCCTCGACGTTGGCGGTGCTCACGCCGCCGGTAGGCATAAAGCGGTGACCGACAAACGGAGCAGCGAGGGCCTTGATGGTGTTCAGGCCGCCGTACTGAGCCGCAGGGAAGAACTTGGTGACCTTGAGACCCAGGTTCTCGGCCGCGGTGACCTCGGAGGGGGTCACGGTGCCGGGCAGCACGGGCAGGTCGATGTCGATGCAGTGCTTCACGACGTCCTCGTTATAACCCGGGGAGACGATGAACTTGGCACCGGCGGCGCGAGCCTGCTCAACCTGCTCGACGGTCAGGACGGTGCCGGCGCCGACGCACATTTTGGGCTCGGCCTCGGCCATAGCTGCGATGCACTCGGCGGCGCAGGCGGTGCGGAAGGTGACCTCGGCGGACTTCATGCCAGCTGCCATAAGGGCGTGGGCGAGCGGAGCGGCGTCCTCGACCTTGTCGAGCACGACGACCGGCACGATGCCCAGGGACTCAAGCGTGGTGTAGAACTGATCGAACATGATGTTCCTTTCGATATGTGGTGCGCACGGGCGCGTGATTGACAAATGTGCTGGTCAGGAGCCGATTCTGGATTGGTTATCGGAGGCACTGCTTGGGGTTCAAGCAATTCCAAAATCGGCTGCACGACCAGTCATGTAGGAAATGCCAGACAAAACCGGAATGGGACTGGTGGTTTTGCCCGACCGGAGGAATCGGGGAGCGGGCCGCAGAGGTATGGGTATGGAAAGCTGCGGCCCGCGGAATGGGGACGGCTTAGCGCGCGACGCGGGTGCCACCGTCGGCGGCGTTTGCCACAGCGGCGATCTCGTCGGCGGTCACCAGATTGGAATCGCCCTTGATGGTGAGCTTGAGGATCGAGGCCGCAATCGCGTAGTTGACGGCGTCCTGTGGATCAAAGTCGTTGATGAGGGCGTGGACCAAGCCGGCGTTGAAAGCGTCGCCGGCGGCAACGCCCTCGAGCACGTGCACGTCGTGAGCAGGGGAGAACCAGTGCTCGCCGCTCTCGGCGTCAAAGAGCATGCCCATCCAGATGGAGCGCTCGACGCAGGAGATGTTGCGGATGACCGAGGCGACCTTCTTACAGCCGTACTCAGCACAGATCTGACGGGCCATCTCGACGTAGGTGTCGCGTTCCTCGATGCCGTGGGCAAGGGAGCCGGAGACGCAGGTCATACCGAGGCCGGCGGGAGCGTCCTCGTCGTTGGCGATGCAGATGTCGACGAGCGGCAGAAGCTCCTTCATGGTGGCCTGCGACTTCTCGGGCGACCACATCTTGCCGCGATAGTTCACGTCGCACACGGTGGTGATGCCCTTGGCGCGGCAGACGGCGAGCGCCTCCTTGCAGGCGGCGGCCATCTCATCGGAGACGGCGGGGGTCACGCCGGAGAAATAGAAGACATCGATGCCCTTGAGGATCTCGTCCCAGTCAAAGACGTCGCGCCTGGCCATGTTGATGGCAGAGAACTTGCGGTCGTAGACGCAGCCGTTGCCGCGCTGCGAGGCGCCGACCTCAAACACATAGGAGCCAAGACGGTCGCCCTGACGCACGACGCGCGTGGTATCGACGCCGTAGGCCTTCAGCGAGCGCAGCGCGCACTCGCCCAGACGGTTGGCCGGGACAACGGAGACGTAAGCGGTCTTGTCGCCCTGGTAGGCCAGGGAAAGCGCGGTGTTGGCCTCGGCGCCGCCATAGCGAACGTCAAACTCGGTTGCCTGCTCAATACGCAGGTGATCTTTGGGCGAGAGCCTCATCATGATCTCGCCGAAGGTAAGAACCGTTTTATCCATGGTCGTGCAGCTCCTTCTTGCTCGTGCGTACACCTTTGATATGGCGTTGGCACGGAGGTGCCAAGACGGTAGGGTACATCTTTGCACCACCGTGCCAACGCTTGCCGAAATCGGTTTACGAAATCGGTTTCGTTTCGAGTTGTAGTATACTCACCTACAGCGTTTTGCAACCGGCATTTTTAAAAAATGCCTAAAATGGCTCAGACTGCTGACAATTGGGAAACGGGGTGCGCTATGGCGCAGATGAGGATTAAGGACATTGCCGCCGAGGCGGGCGTGAGTCCGGCCACGGTCTCGCGCTATCTCAACAACCGCCCCGGGCAGATGACCGAGGAAACCCGTGCTCGCATTGCGGCGGTTATCGAGCGCACCGGCTATCGCCCACGTGCCGCCGCGCGCAATCTGCGCAGCTCACGCACCAACCTCATCGGCGTGATCCTGGCCGACATCGCCAACCCGTTCTCCAGTGCCATGCTCGAAGGGCTTTCCGCCAGTGCCGCCGCGCGCGGCTGCTCGCTTATGACGGCCATTAGCGGCAACGATCCCGCTAAAGAGGCCGAATCGCTCACCAGGCTTATCGACGCCGGCGTGGACGGCCTGGTCGTCAATACCTGCGGCGGTAACGACGAGGCAATCGCCGCTGCCGCGGGACGTTTACCCGTTGTACTGCTCGACCGCGATGTTGCCGCCGGCGGTGTCGATCTGGTGACATCTAACAACCGCGAGCTGGTTGCCGGCTTGGTAGACGCCTTGGCTGCCGCTGGCAGCGAGCGCCTGTGCCTGCTCACCGAGGCAAGCGATGACAGCCCCGTGCGTCGCGAGCGCGCCGAGGCTTTTGCCGACGAGCTTTCGCGCCGCGGTCTTGCGGGCGAGGTCGTCACCCTGGCCGATGGTGGCGCCACGGGCGTCGGCCGCTTGGACGAGACCATCCGCGGCTATGCAGGTAAAAAGCTCGGCCTCATTGCCGTCAACGGCCTGGTCTTTCTGCGTCTGACCGAGGCGCTGGCACAGTTGGGACCCTCGTTGCCGGCGGGTCTCAAGATCGCGACGTTTGACGACTACCCCTGGAACCACGTGCTCTTTGGCGGTGTGACCACGGCCGCGCAAGACACCCTCACCATTGCCGAGCGCGTGGTCGAGCGCCTGTCCGAGCGCATCGACATCGTTACCACTACGGTGGGCGATGCCGCAAAGCTCGCCCCCAAGCGCATCGAGATTCCCGGTCACATCGAATACCGCGCTTCGACCTCGCGCTAGTCGCTCGTTCGCAACGGCCTGTTCGCGCACGTTTTTTGAGCGCTTGATACGCTTTAACCCTGCGGAAACATTTTTCTGCGATAGTATCTGCGATATAGACCAGTCGAAACCCGCCCGAAAGAAAGGGGAGCGACATGAACCAGCAGAATATCGATTACGTACTCCGCTCCGTAGAGCAGCGTGACATCCGCTTTGTGCGTCTGTGGTTTGTCGACATTCTCGGCCGCCTCAAGAACTTTGCCATTAGCCCCGAGGACCTCGAGGTCGCTTTTGAGGAGGGTATTGGCTTTGACGGCTCCGCTATCGAGGGCTTTGCCACGCCCGAGGAAGCCGATATGCTGGCGTTTCCCGATGCTTCGACCTTCCAGATCCTGCCGTGGCGCCCGAGCCACAACGGCGTCGCCCGCGTGTTCTGCGACGTGTGCACCCCCGATCGCAAGCCGTTTGCCGGCGACCCGCGCGACGCCCTGCGCCGCATGTTCTATAAGGCCGAGAAGGCCGGCTACCTGCTCAACGTGGGCGCCGAGCTGGAGTACTACTACTTCCCCGACGAGCACACGCCCGAGCCGCTCGACAACGTGGGCTACTTTGACCTTTCGGTGAGCGATGCTGCTCGCGACCTGCGTCGCAACACGGTCCTCACGCTCGAGAAGATGTCCGTGCCCGTGGAATACACCTTCCACGCCGCTGGCCGCTCGCAGCATGGCATGAGCCTGCGCCACGCCGAGGCCCTGAGCATGTCCGACGCCATCACCACGGCCAAACTCATCATTAAGCAGCAGGCCTACGAGAGCGGTTGCCACGCCTCCTTTATGCCCAAGCCGTTGGCAGGCGAAGACGGCAGTGCTATGTTCCTGTGCCAGTCGCTATTCGATCACGACGGCAACAACGTCTTTTGGGGCGAGGACGACGAGAAGTACCATCTATCCGACATCGCCAAACACTACATGGCCGGCATTCTGACGCACGCGCGCGAGATCAGCGCCATCACCAACCCCACGGTCAACTCATACAAGCGCATCACCACGGGTGGCGACTCTGTGCCGCAGTACGCCACGTGGGGCCTGCGCAACCGCGCGAGCATGGTCCGCATCCCGGTCTACAAGCCCGGCAAGCAGCTGTCCACGCGCATCGAGCTTCGTAGCCCCGACCCCATGGCCAACCCGTACCTGGTCAACGCCGTCACGCTGGCGGCTGGTCTCGATGGCATCGAGCGCAAACTGGAGCTCCCGCCCGAGGCAACGGCCGAGACGCTCAAGCTCACCGACCGTCAGATGGTCGAGGCCGGCTATACGCCGCTGCCGCGCTCGCTCAAAGAGGCGCTCGACGTCTTTGAGGACTCGCAGTTTATGAAGGATGCCCTCGGCGAGCACATCCATAGCTTCTTCCTCAAAAAGAAGCGCGACGAGTGGCATAAGTTTGAGTCTACGATCACCGAGTGGGAGATCAAGCATTATCTGGCGAACTCCTAATCGCGCTGGCTTGTTCCAGTACGATTGAGCTCATTTCCTTGGAGGTCGATATGTCCGAAAAGAGTGCCCTGTTCATGGCGCGCACGACGCGCTTCCACGAGTTTGCCCGCAGCTTGACGACCACCCTGGGTGTCGAGGTGAGCCTGGCAACCCCCGATTCGCCGACTGCGGCGCACGACTTTGACCTGCTGATCCTCGATTCCGATGGCATCCGCAGTGACCGCATCGATCAGATTGCCAAGTGGCTTGACGATCGCGGCGGCGTCCCCATGCTGGTGATCGTCGATGACGAGGCACTCGGCACCCTGCGCCTGCCGAATCACGCGCATGCCGACTTTGTATGCCCCACGGCGACGCCCAACGAGCTCAAGGCTCGCGCGCAGCGCCTGATGGGCGAGGAGGAGACTGTCGCCGCCGACGATGTGCTCAACATCGACAACCTCGAGATTAACCTGGCAACCTACCAGGTGACGCTCGATAACGAGCCCATCGACCTGACGCTGATGGAATACTCGCTGCTGAGCTTTTTGGCGACGCATCCCAACCGTGCTTACAGCCGCGAGGTGCTGCTGCACCGCGTGTGGGGCTTTGAGTACTGCGGCGGTACGCGCACCGTCGACGTGCACATCCGACGCATCCGCTCCAAGGTGGGCCCGCAGATCGCGGCACACATCACCACCGTCCGCGGCGTGGGCTATCTGTTTAAGGACTAGCTTTCCACCACAAAGGGGACAGGCGCCTTTGTGGTGGTTTTGACGCAGGTGCGGGTTCCTTTAGGGCCTGCAACAGAACTTAAGCATTCCTAAAAGATTGCGTTCTCATACACGTGCACCCGCATATTGGGGTACAACTCAACGTGAACAATGATGGCCCGCCACATGTTTGGTGGGCCTTTGGTTATTTGACGAAAGGATCGCAGCCATGAGCGAGAACGATTCCCAGCGTCCCCAGGATGCGGGCAACGCCGGCGAGACCCAGCAGCAGCCGCGTGTGCAGGTGGAGTCGACGCCTGCCGGCAGCAACATTCCCTACGTGCAGGCCTACGACACACAGACTGGCAAGCCGCTGGGCGGCCAGCAGGTTGTAAACAAGCACACGGTGGTCAAGACCAAGACCAAGACCAAAAAGCTGCCGATCTTTATTACAGCGCTTGCCGGCTGCGCCTGCGGCGCTCTGCTGGTCATCGCGCTCATTATGAGTGGCACGCTCAACATTGGTGGTGGCAAGAATGCCGTGACGGCGGGTGCTTCGGGTTCGTCGACGCAAAAGATTACGATTGATTCCGAGGACACCACGCTGGCCGAGGCCGTTTCTGCCAAGGCCTTGCCCTCCGTCGTTTCCATCACCGCCACTTCGAGCGGCAGCCAGAATGGCTCGCTTTCGCAGTCTGCTGATGAGTCGGATAGCTCGGGCAGCGTTGGTTCGGGCGTGGTGCTCGATACCGAGGGCCATATCCTCACCAACAACCACGTGGTCGATGGTTACGACCAGTACGTGGTGACCATGGACGACGGCGCCACCTACGAGGCCGAGTTCGTGGGCAACGATGCTTCGAGCGACCTAGCCGTCATCAAGCTCAAGGATGCAGACGCCTCCAAGCTTACGCCGATCGAGATTGGCGACTCCTCCAAGCTCAACGTGGGCGAGTGGGTTATGGCCATCGGTTCGCCGTTTGGCAACGAACAGTCTGTCTCCACGGGCATCGTCTCGGCGCTCTATCGCTCCACGGCCATGAGCTCTACCAGCGGCAATACCATCTATGCCAACATGATCCAGACCGATGCCGCCATCAACCCGGGCAATTCCGGTGGCGCGCTCGTTAACGACAACGGCGAGCTCGTGGGTATTAACTCGCTCATCGAGAGCTACTCGGGCTCCAGCTCGGGCGTGGGCTTTGCTATTCCCGTTAACTACGCCAAGAACATTGCCGACCAGATTATCGGCGGCAAGACGCCGGTTCATCCGTACCTGGGTGCCACGCTTTCGAGCGTCAACGCGCTCAACGCCCGCACCAACAAACTGAGTACCGATAGCGGCGCCTATGTGGCGAGCGTCGTTGAGGATGGCCCCGCCGCCAGAGCTGGCATCCAAGAGGGCGATGTCATTACCAAGCTGGGCGACGACGAGATTACGAGTGCCGATGGCCTGATCATCGCACTGCGCAGCCACGAGGTGGGCGAGAAGGTCGAGATCACGCTCGTGCGCGGCAAGGAAGAGAAGAAGGTCACCGTCGAGCTGGGCTCTGACGAGGAGCTGCAGAACCAGCAGCAGGACGACAGTTCGACCGACACCGGCAACGGCGGCATCACCGACGAGCAGCTGCGCCAGTACCTGGAGGAGCTGCTAGGCCAGCAGGGCCAGGGCCAAGGCTACAGTCAGGGTTTCTAACGAGCTGTATTGCGCATATCGAAGCCAGAGGGGCTGTCCCGCCGATGCGGGGCAGCCCCTCTCTTCTTATTGATCCGTTGGGGACGGAGGAAAACGGATCAATTAGAGCTGGCAAGGGCATGGTTTGATCGCGCGCTCCGCCCCGGTCCGTCGGCTGCCGATTCGGTGCGGTTCGAAAGGGCTATTCGGCGCCATGGTGACCGGTGGTACTCTAGTATCCGTTTGAAATCGAGCGAAGGAGTGCCGCTATGGAGCAATCGAGCCTGTTTGGTGACGGCGTGGATATCGATACCGAAACGCCCACGACCGCGGAAGCCACCGCACCGACCGATGCCCGTGCCCAGGCGGCAACGCGTGCGGCCGAGCTGCGCCACGAGCTCGATTACCACGCCTATCGCTACTACATGCTCGACGCGCCCGAGATCACGGACGCCGCCTTTGACAAAATGCTCGTTGAGCTGCAGGAAATCGAGGCGACCTACCCCGACCTGGTGACGCCCGACAGCTATACCCAGCGCGTGGGCGGCTACGTGAGCGAGCAGTTTACGCCGGTTACGCACATGGCACGCATGTATTCCATGGACGATGCCATGGACCTGGACGAGCTCGACGCTTGGCTCCAGCGCACCGAGGATGCGCTCGGTGCCGGTAGCGTCACCTATACCTGTGAGCTTAAGATCGACGGTCTGGGCGTGGCGCTTACCTACCAAAACGGCACCTTTGTGCGCGCCGCCACGCGCGGCGACGGCACCACGGGCGAGGACGTGTCGCTCAATGTGCGCACCATCAAGGATGTGCCCATGCACCTGTCCGAGCCGGCGCTCGCCCACATGGGCGCTGACCGCGAGCGCACCATCGAGGTGCGCGGCGAGGTCTATATGCCCAAGGGCAGCTTTGTGCGTCTGAATGAAGAGGCCGATGCCGAGGGGCGCGACCCCTTCGCCAACCCGCGCAACGCCGCCGCCGGCAGCCTGCGTCAGAAAGACCCCAAGGTCACGGCGCGCCGCGACCTGGCCACCTTTATCTATGCCATCGCCGATACCGACCCGCTGCACGTCCACAGCCAGCGCGAGTTTCTGGACTGGCTTCGTAGCGCCGGCTTTAGCGTCAACCCCAACGTGGCTCGTTGCGCCGCGCCGGCCGAGGTTCACGAGTTCTGCGCCCAGGCCCTCGAGCATCGCGGTGACCTGGACTACGACATCGACGGCGTGGTCGTAAAGGTCGACAGCTTCCAGCAGCAGCTCGACCTGGGCTTTACCGCCCGCGCACCACGCTGGGCCATTGCCTTTAAGTTCCCGCCCGAGGAAAAACAGACCGTCCTGCGCGAGATTCGTATCCAGGTGGGCCGCACCGGTGTGCTCACGCCGGTCGCCGAGTTCGACCCGGTGACGGTTGCCGGCTCCACTATCGCGCGCGCCACGCTACACAACATCGACGAGATCCGTCGCAAAAACGTGCGCGAGGGCGACACTATCATCGTGCACAAGGCGGGCGACGTAATCCCCGAGGTCGTGGGCCCGGTACTCGACAAGCGCCCGGCTGATTCGGTCGACTGGCACATGCCCGAGGTCTGCCCCGTGTGCGGTAGTCCCGTGGTCCACGAGGACGGCGAGGTTGCCTACCGCTGCGTCTCCATCGATTGCCCCGCGCAGCTCAAGGAGCGCCTGCTTCACTGGGTGAGCCGCGGCTGCATGGACGTTGATGGCCTAGGCGACGAGATTGTCGACAAGATGATCGCCGCCGGGCTGATTCACGATGTCGCGGACTTCTACCAGCTCACGGTCGACGACATCGCAGGCCTGGACACGGGGCGCACCTATGCCAGCTCCAACAGCAAAAAGGGCGTTAAGAAGGGCGACCCCATCCCGGTAGGCCTCAAGACGGCCGAAAAGATCATCGCCGAGCTCAACAAGTCCAAGAGCCAGTCGCTCGGTCGCGTGCTGTTTGCCCTGGGTATCCGCCATGTGGGCAAGAGTGTGGGCGAGGTCATCGCCGAGCGATTCCTGTCGATTGACAAGCTCATCTTGGCGAGTGAAGAGGACATCGCCGAGTGCGAGGGCATCGGTCCCAAGATTGCGGCGAGCGTCAAGCAGTTCCTGGCCGTGCCCGAGAACCTTGCCGTGCTGGAGCGCCTGCGCCAGGCGGGCCTGTCGCTCGAGGTCGACTTGGGCGCCGCGCACGCGCAGGCCGCAGCCGACACTGGCGTGGCGGGTGAGCTTGCTGACGCACAGCCGCTTGCGGGTCTGACCTTCGTGCTCACCGGCACGCTCGTCAACCGCACCCGCGACGAGGCAGGCGCGGCGCTCAAGGTGCTTGGTGCCAAGGTCTCGGGCAGTGTTTCAAAGAAGACGAGCTATCTGGTCGCCGGCCCCAAGGCGGGCTCCAAGCTCACCAAGGCCGAGCAGCTGGGTGTGCCCGTACTGGATGAGGACGCACTCGAGCAGATCTTGGCTACCGGTGAGGTGCCCCAGGCTTAGTGCATCGATAACCAAATTGAAGATCCGCCCGGAAAGCATGATTGAACTGCCTTCCGGGCGGATCTTATTTGGACGGGGCAACGGGCACTGTGATCTGCGTCACGTAGGTTGTGGGGTTGTCGCTGATGATGTCGTCGATGAGGGCGATCTCGCGCGAGGGGCCGACGGGTGTCAGGTTGCGCTCGCGCATATAGTTGAGCAGCTGCTCATAGCGTGGGGTTGCTTGCCCGTGCGTGCCGCGAAAGCTAATGGTCAGGCAGCGCGCGGCGGGCCGCGTCTCGAGGTCGCCCTCGTAATCATCGGTGTCATCGAGCAGTAGAAAGACCTCGTCGTAGCCATCAAAGTCGCCGGCGGCGAGGCGCTCGGCGCTAATCCCAACGCCCAAGTTGCCCAGAAAGACAAAGGTCTCGTGCTGGCCCTTCTGCAGTTGACGAATCTGCCACTCCAACGCATAGGCGTCGGTGGGGTTGACGCGTTCGCGCAACACGGCGCAGCGAAGCTCGGGCGCATCGATTGTGCAAATGGTATCGAGCTCGGTGTTCAGGGCATCGTGCAACAGGGCAAGCCGGTTATCGATCTTGCGCGACACGCGTTCGAGCTCGCGGCGCTTGCGCTCGATGAGCTCCTGCTGCTGAGTCAGCTGCCGCTGCATGAGGTCCACATCGCGCGTGGTCACAAACTCACGGATTTGTGCGAGCGGCAAGTCGAGAACACGCAGATGACTGATGGTGTTGAGGGTGGAGAGCTGCCGCGATCCGTAGTAGCGGTATCCACTTGCCGGATCGATGTGTGCCGGATCCAGCAAGCCCATCTGCTCGTAATGGCGCAGCGTGCCCACGCTCAGGTTAAACAGGCGCGCAACCTCGCCAATGCGGAGCAGACCCTCGGTATGTTCAGTTGGCGAGTCGGTCATGGCACCGCTCCTTTCAATGGACGGGGAAGGGGCGCCGAGGTCGTACGACGCAAACGATCCTCTACGCCATCAGCTTGTTAAAAGCCCCGCGCCGGTTGAGCACGGTAAACGCGACAACACAGATGACCGCCGACAAAATCGAGCCGCACGGCGAAGCGATGCCCATGGGAAACAACGTGTCGGAATAGGCGTTCGATAGCAGCCACGCGCCCGGCACGCGAATGAGCGCCACGGCCAGCACGTTGTGCGCAAAGCCGATGTAGCTCTTGCCGTAAGCAGCGAAAAAGCCGCTAAAGCAAATGTGGATGCCGGCAAAGATTGCGTCGAAAATGTAGCTGCGCATATAGCCGGTACCGGCCGCGACCACCGCGGCGTCCTTGGCAAAAAAGCCAATAAACGCCGGGGCCACCAGCCACATCAGCACCGTGATCAGGCAGCCGTACACCACCGAGATCGTCATAGCGTCCTTGAGCACCTGACGTGCGCGGTCGCCCTTGCCCGCGCCGGCATTTTGCGCCGTGAGCGCGCTGACGGTGGCACCCATGGAACTTGGCACAATGAACAAAAAGCTGATCATCTTTTCGACCAGGCCCACGGCGGCGGCGTCGACGAGCCCTCGGTGGTTGGCGATGACGGTGATAAACATAAACGCCACCTGGATGCAGCCGTCCTGCACGGCCACGGGCACGCCAATCTTAAGAATGCTGCCGAGCACCTCGGGCTGGGGGCGCAGGTCGCTGCGCTTTACGTGGATGTTCGTGCGGCGGCTCTTGAGCCACACGAGCGCGAGGGCAACGCTGGCCGTCTGGGCGGTCACCGTGCCGAGCGCCGCGCCCACGGGGCCGAGCCCCATGTGGCCGATAAACAGAAAATCGAGCGCGATGTTAATGATGCACGCCACGCCGATCACGTACATGGGCGAGCGCGAATCGCCCAGCCCGCGAAAGATGGCCGAAAGAATGTTGTATGCGGCGATAAACGGAATGCCGACAAAGCAGATACGCAGGTAGGCGGCGGTTCCTTCGACTGCCTCGGCCGGCGTGCCAATGAGTGCCACAATCTGCGGACACAATGCAAGCAGGACAGCGGCCAGCACCACCGAGACGCCCATAAAGAGCGTGATGGTGTTGCCGATGGCGGTCTCGGCGCGGTCGAAGCGGCGCGAACCCACGGCGTGACCGACGATGACCGTCGTTCCCATGGCTAGACCCACGAGCGTCACGGTAATGATATAGAGCGTCTGCGCACCATTGCCCACGGCGGTGATGCCGGCGGCGCCGCTAAACTGCCCCATCATGTACAGGTCGGCCATGCCGTAGAGCATCTGCAAAAAGTACGAGAGCATATAAGGCAGGGCAAAGACCGCGATGGTCTTAAGGACATTGCCGCGTGTGAGGTCGTGTTCCATGGGCGGGGCTTTCTGGCTGGGTTCGTTTACGTACCAGTGTAGTGAAAACCCTACAACGATTGTAGAGTCAAGGTTTGTGTTGACGCCGGAGCGAAAAAGTCTCGCGCACCATTATTCCGAGTGAATATGGACACACGTCACGAGAACTCGCCGCCGTCGCTAACCTTGCAGAAAACGATTTCGGAATACTTGACACCATTATTCGGCGCGCAATAATACGTGCGTTTGCGAACAACGTTTGATGGGGGTTGAACCTGCGTGCGCAATCTCAAAATACTGTTTTCCTATCTAGGGGCATACCGTCGCGATGCCATCCTCGGCGTGTTCTTTGTGTCGGTCGAGACGGTGCTCGAGCTGTTTATCCCGGTCATCATGGCCAACATCATCGATGTGGGCGTGCCTGCGGGTGATATCAACTACATGCTGCTGCAGGGCGCGTACATGTTGGTGTGCGCTGCGCTTTCGCTGGTACTGGGCTTGGGTTATGCCCGCACGTCCGCCCGCGTTGCCTCGGGCCTAGGCGCTAACCTGCGCGAGGCCGAGTACAAAAAGATTCAGACGCTCGCTTTTGGTAACCTGGACAACTACGACGCCAGCTCGCTCGTCACCCGCATGACCACGGACATCACCGTTATCCAAAATGCTGTGGGCAACGGCTTTCGCCCTATGGTGCGCGGCCCGGTGACGCTTATCGTCGGCCTTATCTACGCGCTGATGCTGTCGCGCCCGCTCGCCACCGTCTTTGCGATCATCTTGCCCGTGCTGGCAATCGTACTGGGCGTCATCACCTATCGCGTCAGTCCGCTCTACCGCCAACTCCAGACCTCGATGGACCACCTCAACGGCGTGGTACAGGAAGACCTCACCGCCGTGCGTGCCGTCAAGGCCTACGTTCGTACCGAGCACGAGGAGGCCAAGTTCGACGCAGTCAATACCGAGCTTGCGCGCACTGCGACAAAGACCTTTGGCAGCGCGGTGCTCAACCTGCCGGTGTTTCAGCTGTCGATGTACGTGGCTGCGCTCTCCATCCTGTGGATTGGCGGCCGCATGATTCTCGCCGGCAAGCTGGGCGTGGGCTCGCTCACGGGCTTTATGAGCTACGTGCTGCTGATCATGAATTCGCTCATGATGATTTCCAACGTGTTTTTGCTGCTCACGCGCGCTCTTACGAGTGTGGGCCGTATCGCAGAGGTGCTCGATGAAGAGCCCTTTATCGCCAATCCTGCGGGGGACCTCGCGACTGCGGCGCCAACGGACGGCAGTATCGAGTTTCGCGACGTGTCGTTTAAATACCGCGCGGATGCTGCCGAGGATGTGCTCGAGCATATCGACCTTCGCATCGAGAGCGGCTCGACGGTGGGCATCCTCGGCGGCACGGGCTCGGGCAAGAGTTCGCTTGTACAGCTGATTGCGCGCCTGTACGACGCCACTGAGGGCACCGTGCTTGTGGGCGGACACGACGTGCGCGACTACGACCTCGCGACCTTACGCGACGCCGTGGGCATTGTGCTGCAAAAGAACGTGCTGTTTACGGGTACCGTGCGCGAGAACCTGCAGTGGGGCAATCCGCAGGCGTCGGACGATGAGCTCCTCGCGGCTTGCCGCGCGGCGTGCGTGGACGAGTTCCTTGATCGCATCGGCGGGCTGGACGGCGAGTTGGGCCAAGGCGGCGCCGGTGTCTCGGGTGGCCAGAAGCAACGCCTGTGCATCGCGCGCACGCTGCTCAAGCATCCGCGCGTGCTCATTTTTGATGACTCCACCAGCGCGGTCGATATGGCGACCGACGCTAAGATTCGCGAGCACATCGCCCGGATTTCCGATACGACCGTGCTCATCATCGCCCAGCGCATCGCGAGTGTCATGGATGCCGATCGCATTGTGGTATTGGACGACGGTCGTGTCCACGGCGTGGGCACGCACGAGGAACTGCTAGCGGGCGACAACATATACCAGGAGATTTATGCCTCGCAGATGGAGTTTGCGAGGAACGCGGACGCCGGCGACGGCAGCGACGATGGTTGCGCGAATGATCCGTTTTCCTCCGTCGCATGCGGATCGCCCTTGGAAGGGGGTGAGCGTCATGCCTAAGACCGCAGCCCAAGCACGCCCGGCCGACCTCAAGCGCACTGTGCGCCGCTTGCTCTCCTACATGGGGCATGCCAAGTTCTCGTTGCTCGCGGTGGGCGTGCTCGCCTCCGTTGCCGCCATCGCGAGCCTCGCCGGCACCTACATGGTGCGCCCCATCGTTAACGGTTTGGCCACGGGCGGGGAGGAACTGCTCGCCAAGCAGGTCATCCTGACGGCGATCATCTACGCTGCGGGCGTGCTCTCGGCCCTGGGCTACTCGCAGATCATGGTGCGCGCGGCCCAACGCGTGGTGTCCGATATTCGCCGCGACCTGTTCGCGCACATCCAGACGCTGCCGCTCAGTTATTTTGACAGCACGCGCTCGGGCGACATCATGAGCTTTTTCACCAATGACGTCGACACCGTCTCCGAGGCGCTTAACAACAGCTTTGCCAACGTGATTCAGGCCACCATTCAGGTTGTGGGCACCACGGCCATGCTCATCATCCTTAACTGGCAGCTCACGATTATCACACTCGTGTGCGATGCGGCCATTGTGCTGTATGCGCGCTATTCGGGCGCGCGCTCTAAGCGCTTCTTTGCCGCCCAGCAGGCATCGCTTGGCGACCTGGACGGATATATCGAAGAGATGGTCTCGGGCCAAAAGGTCATCAAGGTCTTTAACCGCGAGGCGGCGAATGTCGCCGGCTTTGCCTGCCGCAACGACGAGCTTCGCCGCACCGGCACCGCCGCCGTGAGCTATGCCAACTCCATGGTGCCCATGACTGTCGTGATTGGCTACGTCAACTATGCCATCGTCGCCGTGGCGGGCGGCATGCTCTGCATCAAGGGGCTCGCCGACGTAGGTGCGCTCGCGAGCTACCTGGTCTTTGTGCGCCAGGCCGCCATGCCCATCAACCAGTTTACGCAGCTCGGCAACTTCTTGCTCAACGCGTTGGCCGGTGCCGAGCGCCTGTTTGCGGCTATGGACCTTAAGCCCGAGGTGGACGAGGGCTGCGTGGAGCTGGTGCAGACGGGCGACGCCGCATGGGCGTGGAAGATTCCCGAGGGTCAGGGCGTGGGCGCGTACGGGCACTTGCATGATGTGGTTGCTGTTGATGAGTCGGGCCGCGCGGTGGCTGCCGACGGCACCGAGCTCACGTGCGGCTTGGTCCCGCTTGCCGGCGACGTGCGCTTCCATGCCGTGGATTTTTCCTACGTGCCGGGCACCCGTGTGCTCATGGATCTCAACCTGTTTGCCAAGCCGGGGCAAAAGATCGCGTTTGTGGGCTCGACGGGCGCCGGAAAGACGACCATCACCAACCTCATCAACCGCTTCTACGAGGTCGATGACGGCGAGATCACGTACGACGGCATCGACGTCAAGCACATTGCCAAGGCCAGCCTGCGCGGATCGCTCGGCATTGTGCTGCAGGACACGCACCTGTTTAGCGGCACCATTGCGCAGAACATCCGCTTTGGCAAGCTCGACGCGACCGACGAGGAGGTACGCGCCGCTGCCGAGGCCGCCTGCGCCGACTCGTTTATCCGCCGCCTGCCGCGGGGCTACGACACACCGGTCACGGCCGACGGCGCCAACCTGTCGCAGGGTCAGCGTCAGCTGCTCGCCATCGCGCGCGTGGCCGTCGCCGACCCGCCGGTGCTCATCCTGGACGAAGCCACTTCGAGCATCGACACGCGTACCGAAAAGCTCATCGAACGCGGTATGGACCGCATCATGCGCGGACGCACCACCTTTATGATCGCGCACCGCCTGTCCACCGTCCGCGATGCCGACGCCATCATGGTCCTCGAACACGGCCGCATCATCGAGCGCGGCACGCACGAAGAGCTGCTCGCCCAGCACGGCGAGTACTGGCAGCTGGCGCATGGCTTAAAAGAGCTGGATTAACCCGTTCGAGCACGATACTTTGATCCCTCCGTGCCCCTCACCTCGTCTCAAACCATCACAACATTCGACGTTTTTCGCCAAAAACGGGAAAAGCATCGAATGTTGTGATGGTTTTTCTGCCGCTCGACCGGGTGGAATCGCTTTCTTGTGCACGAAGGTGTGCGGACCCGTGAGCAGGGGAATAAGGTTGGTTATCCGACTCCATTGGAGGGCTCATGGACCTGCCGATCGTCCTGTCCCATAAGACCGCCTGGCTGTACCACAACGTGGCGCGCCCGTCCGAGCCGCTCTCGCGTGCAAGCAGCCTATACGATGAGGACTCGCTTGCTAACGAGGCGGAGCCGACTGCGAGCCTGCCCAAATTGGGACTCGATGCCAAGGGGCTGAGGGCTTCAACGGCAGTTGAGATCGTTACCGACTATCTGGTTTCGTTCGGTATTCCACGAGAAGAGCTCGATCATATCGACACGCTCGTCAACTTCGATTTTGAGCGCTCGACGCCGGCTGGATTTAGATGCCACGTGTTTGGAGCGCCGGTACCTCCAGGCCATCTTATCGAGGTGGCAGAGGGCCTTCTGGTGGTTGATGAGGCCATGTGCTTTGTTCAAGCGGGTTCGTGGATGAGCGAGCCCGAGCAGCTGGAATATGGCTACGAAATCTGCGCCCGATACCATTTGAATCATCTGTCGACAGGCGATTATATCGAGATGGGGCAGAGGTATACCGTTGCCGACTTGATTGCTTATTGCAATGAGAACCGATCTCGCCAGGGGACAATACGCGCGGCCGCCGCGCTCAAGCGTGTGCACGATGGCGCGCGGTCGCCCATGGAGACAGCCACCGCAATCATGGTTGTAGCAAAACGTTCCCAGGGAGGGTTGGGATACGCCAAGATCGAGCTCAACCATCGGGTCGATGTTCCCAACGAGTTCAAATATCTCGCAAAGGCCGGGTATTTCGAGATCGACGTATATGCGCCTGCAAGCGGTACGGGGATTGAATACAACGGCTCGGACCATCTTGATAAACAGCGCAGCGCGTCGGACGCGGAGCGTATGACCGTGCTGAGCGCGCTGGGCTTTAGGATGATCGTCCTCACCGGGACTCAGTTTGCCCATCAGCTGCAATTGCATCGGGCGATGAACGCCATCGCGCTCGCTATGGGTCTCAAGTGCGACCGAAGCGAGGTGTTCCAAAAACGTCAGAATGACCTGCGAGAATTCGTGATTCGACACTGGGACGGCAGCCTTTAGGGACGCTTTGGTCCTTCTACGGGGTGCCGTGGGCAGGCAGACCATCACAACATTCGACGTTTTTTGCCAAAAACGGGAAAAGCATCGAATGTTGTGATGGTTTGTATGCTGAGGATGGGCTTGGAAAGTCCGTTTTGCTCGAAGCGACCCGTCCTGTCGTACGGGTGTCGGCATGATTCTCCCGTGGAGTATTATGTTTTCCGAAGAATAAAACGCCGCGTGAGGGGAGGGCTGCGTGGACGGGCACGTGCAACATGACGGCTTTGGCCGCGATATCAACTACCTGCGCATTGCCGTTACCGACAAGTGCAATTTCCGCTGCATTTACTGCATGCCGGCCGATGGCGTGGCGCCCCGTGCACACGACGAGCTGCTCAGTGCCGAGGAAATCGCCCGCTTTGTGCGCTTGGTGGCGGGGGAGGGCATTCGCCGCGTGCGCCTGACGGGCGGCGAGCCGCTGGTCAGCCGCCGCATCATCCCGCTCATTCGCGACATTCGTGCGATCCCGCAGATCGAGGACATCTCACTCACCACCAACGGCGCCCTGCTGCCCAAGCTGGCGCCGCACCTCAAAGACGCAGGACTTAACCGCGTCAACATTTCGCTCGACACACTCGACCCCGAGCTGTTTGGAAAGATCACGCGTCTGGGTCGACTCGAGCAGACCATGGCGGGCATCGACGCAGCGCTGGCTTGGGGCTTTGAACCCGTTAAGGTCAACTGCGTTGTGGTGCGCCGGCTCAACCAGGATGTGGCGGCCCTCGCACGGCTCACGCTCGACCGGCCCATCCACCTGCGCTTTATCGAATACATGCCCATCGGCGACGAACACACGAGCTCGCATTGCGCTGTGGACCCGCACGCGCCCACACTCAATCCCGAGCTGTGGGACGCGAGCGATACCGTGCCGAGCGACGAGCTGCGGGCGCGCATCAATGCCGGGGCCGCCGCGGCGGGACTGGGCGAGCTCGAGCCGCTCGACATCAACGACGCTCCTGCCGGCGCGGGCCCTGCGCGCTATTGGCACTTTCCGGGCGCGGCGGGAACGGTCGGCTTCATTAGCGCCATGTCCAATCATTTTTGTGCGAATTGCAACCGTCTGCGCCTGACGGCCGATGGCAACGTGCGTCCGTGCCTGTTTAGCGATGCCGAGTATTCGGTGCGTGAGGCGTTGCGCCGTGGTGATGATATGCAGGTACTTTCGATTTGGCGCGATGCCGTCGCCCACAAACCGCAGGAACACGCGATAATTGAGGGCACGCAACGATTTATGTCCCAAATCGGAGGATGATCATATGGCCAAGAGCAGGTACGCCGATGCCACCAAGGCCGCTCGCAGGGCCGCGATGTCTGCCCACAAAGCCACGGCCGCGGCGAATGCCGGCAACGTCGACGCGTCCGCGCAGCCGACTGCCAGCGCTGCCGCCGAGCCCGCCCGCGACGCCCGTCGTGACGAGCTGACGCACGTGGACGCCAAGGGCGAGGTGCGCATGGTTGACGTGTCTGACAAGGCCGAGACCCATCGCATCGCCATCGCCGAGGGCACCATCCTCATGCACCCCGAGACGCAAGCCATGGTGCTGCAGGACCGCGCCAAAAAGGGCGACGTGCTTGCCTGCGCACGCGTGGCGGGCATCATGGCCATCAAGCGCACGAGCGACATCATCCCCATGTGCCATCCGCTGCTCATTACCAAGAGTAAGTGCGACATTGCGCCCATCGCTCCGGCGGGGATGCCGGCCGAGGACGTGCCCGAGGGCTGGGCGCCGGCGCGCGCGGACGGGCAGGTTGGCTTTCACGTACTGGTTACGGCCGGCGTGACGGGCAAGACGGGTATCGAGATGGAGGCCCTGACCGGCGCGAGTGCCGCGTGTCTGACCATCTACGACATGTGCAAGGCCGTCGATCGCGGCATGGAGATCGTCGACGTGCGCCTGCTGCACAAGGAGGGCGGCCGCTCGGGCGTGTGGGATCGTGCCGAGCGTCAGGTTGCTGCTGTTGAGGCTGCCGCCGCTGACGGTGCCGCGCCCGCGAGCGCACCCGTCGCCGTCGCGCCCGCAGCTCCGGCACCGGCCGTCCCTGCGATCGCGTTTATCGGCTACCAAAACTCGGGCAAGACCACGCTCGTCGAGAAGGTCATTGCCGAGCTCACCCGCCGCGGCCTGCGCGTGGGTTCGCTCAAGCATCATGGTCATCATGGCTTTGATATCGATGTACCCGCTAAGGACACCTGGCGCCATCACCAGGCCGGATCCAAGCATGTGGGGCTCATCTGCGCCACGCGCTGGGCGGAGTACGCCGACACGCGCGAGGAGGACGAGATGCCCGCGCGCGAGCTGCTGTCGCGCTACAACGATGTCGACGTGGTGATCATCGAGGGCTACAAGACCGAGGGCTTCGACAACATCGTCGTCGCGCGCTCCGGTGTTGACCGTCTGCGCGGCAAGAGCTCGCTCGACCTGGTCGACGGTCACACGCTGGCCCTTGCCTGCAACGAAGCCCTGGCGCGTCAGGCCTTCGACGCCGGCTTTGCGACCCGAGCCATCAACATCAACGACGCCCGAGCCATCTGCGATCTTATCCAAGACCATCTGGCCTAAAACCTGCCAAAAGGGACAGGTTTATTTTGGCAGGTTTTATCTGGGCAAACGCCATTTCCACCACAAAGGGGACAGGCACCTTTGTGGTGGTTTTTGCTTTAGTAGATGCGTGGGACATGCCTTACAATCTACCAAGTAGTTCATGACGGGCGAAAAACGGAGAGAAGGGGCTTGATGCGTCCTTAATGTTTCATGCGGATAGATTGATTTGACAGACGGTGGCGAATGCCCGCCGCCCGTATTCGTATGAAACAAGGAGTCTCCATGCTCGCCTCTCTTTTCTCAAAGTCTCAATCATCGCTGTCCATGCAGGCCAAGCGCCTGGTGGCGATGCGCTTTCTCATCTACACCGGTTTTCAGACCAGCTACTTTATCGGCGTCATCGGAACGCTCACCTATGCAGACGATGCCTCGGTCGTGGCGACATCGCTGGCCGTTCTGTTTATGAACGTTTTCGTGATCTTGGGATCCTTTGCGGGTGGCGCGGCGCTCGACGCCTGGGGCCCACGCCGTCATTTCTTGCTGAGCATCGTGGGCACGCTGACAACCGGCGCGGCGATCATCGTTTTTGGCAGCGCGACCGGCATCGTCCTGCTCGGCGCGGTGCTCCTGGGCTTCGTGATGGGGTTTGCCCAGCCCATCGCTACGTCCTATCCAGCCTACCTCACCGATGATCCTCTCGAGCTCAAAGACATCAACTCCGCCATAGCCATGTTTTCAAACGTGAGTATCATCGTTGGCCCCACATTGGGCGGCTTTGTCGCGGCGGCTGCATCGTCGCGCGCGGTGTTTGTGCTCATGATGATCTTTACCGTACTGGCGCTCGCCGCCGGTTGGGGCTTTAGGCAAAGTGCAGGTCAGGCCGCCACACACGAAGGCAAACCCGTAATCGGCGACATCACGTCGGATAAGGCCAGCCAAAGTCCCGACCCCAACACATCTTCTCGCGTCACCTTCGCGACCAGCATCAAGACGGTCTTTACCAACAGCGTCCTCGCCCTACTGTTCTGCATTATTTTCCTTTCGAACTTTGGCTATGGCGCCTTCGACCCGCTGGAGTCGTTCTTCTACCGCGATATTCTGCACGTCGGTGTCGAATGGATGGGCTGGCTCTCGTCGGCCAGCGGTGTGGGCGCGGTGCTGGGCGCCGTGGCCGCGCTCCGCTTGCCGCCGCACTTGGTCAACCTTAAGACGCTGCTTGTGGCGCTTATGTCCGTGGGTCTGGGAAGTTTGCTCTATGTGGGGACACCGTACGTGGGTGTAACCCTCGTCGGCCAAATTGCACTGGGCATAGCTTGGGGCATCGTCAACCCGCTCCACAACACGATCGTGCAAACGACGGCCCCGCTCGAGCAGCTCGGTCGCGTGAACTCGGTCATGGGCTTTGGCAATATGTTCGCCGGCGTGGCCCCGCTGGCTATTGCCCCGTGGCTGGCGGCGACGTTTGGCGTGCAGCAGACGCTCGTTGGTGCGGGCATGGTCGTGACGGCGGTTCCCGCGGCGTTGCTGCTGTTTGGACGCCGGCATTTTGATCGTGCCGCAAGGCAGTAAAACCATCACAACATTCAGCGAAAATCGCGATTTTGCCGAAAAACGTCGAATGTTGTGATGGTTCGCGCCCCGGGTCCGGCCACCCTTCGGGTCCGGCCACCACAGAGGGGCCAGGCACCTTTGTGGTGATCGGGCCCCAACGGCCCGTGCCTTGGTATACCATGTACGCCGTTCACGAATACACCCCACACCGCCGCACAACCCAGAAAGGCCCCCATGGACACCACCTTCAGCCACATCAAAGCCGTGTTCTGCGATATCGACGGCACGCTGCTCACGAGCCAGCACACGGTGTCCCCGCGCACCGTGGCGGCGATCCGCGCCCTGCGCGAGCGCGGCGTGCTCTTTGGCCTGTGCACCGGGCGCGACGCCCACGCGACCGAGGCCATGTACGAGCTCTGGGGTATCGAAGGCCTGGTGGACGTGCTCGTGGGCTGCGGTGGCGCCGAGGTCATCGACCGCGCGCACGACATCAACGAGCTGAGCTATCCGCTGCCGGGCGAGACCATCGCGCGCATCTGCAAACACATGGCGGACCTTCCGGCAACGCCCGTCTGCCCCCGAGACGGCGTGTTCTACGTGCCCGAGAGCAACGCGTGCGTCGAGCACCTGTCGCGCGTCGACGGCGTGCCCTACCAGGTGGTCGATTTTGCCGAGTTTTTGCGCGAGCCGCAGCCCAAGGTGATGTTTACCATGGCGCCCGAGGTAATGCCGCGGGTGATTGAGCGGGCGTCGACGTTTGCCGATGACACCGTTAAAGCGGCGGCTCTGCAAACCACGCAGCGGCTCTACGAGTTCATGGATCCGCGCGTGTCCAAGACGCGCGGCCTTGTGCGCGTGGCGGAGCTCAACGACATGGAGCTCCAGGACATCTGTGTGTTTGGCGATGCCGATAACGACACCTGCATGGTGGCTGACGCCGGCGTGGGCGTGGCCATGGCAAATGGTAGCGATGCCACCCGCTCCGCCGCCGACTTTGTAACCGCCAGCAACGACAAAGACGGCATCGCGATCTTTATCGAGGAACATCTGCTGTAGCGCCGGGGGAGAACCACCGCAAAAGGGGACAGGCTCCTTTTGCGGTGGCCTCAGGCGATTTGGGCGAATTGATGCCTAAAATCTACGCGAAAATTCAGATATGGTTGTCTGAACATTACGCTTCTAACTACCGATGAAATAAAGATATTCCCATCAATTTAGTAGTCTATTCCTCCCGGTTAATGACCTACCGTTCACGGTCGATTTTCGATCGTTCACAGGTGCTTGCTCTTGAGCAAAATGTTGTGCAAATAAATAAAATGCTATTAAAAAATGATAGGCAACTAAATTACCAGCAGAAATAAAAACTAAATAGCGAATAAACAAAAGCAAATCTGAGTAAATGTCAAGAGAATTGAGAATTCGCTACAAAACTATCGGTATTTTTGCTTAGATGTTCAAACAATCGTTACAATATGTACTATAAGCGTGCGTAATTACAGGTTGCGCAGATACGTTTGATAGTGAAAGAGCAAGATCGCGGTCTCTTGGGGAGGAGACATCGATGAAAGCGAATTCAGAAAAAACTAAGCAGAGTAAAAAAAGCGACGCGCCGTGTACTGGCAGGCGTTTTGTGCGGAGCCTCCGTTTTGAGCCTGGTGCTGTCGCTCGTCATGCCTCCGATCTCGCAGGCCATTGCCAACGATGTCCAGACGGTTCCTACCGAGAAGACTGTGACGGAGGATTCCTCAACTGAGTCTACTGATGTAGAAAACACCAACAACGGGGATACCGAAAACCAGAATAGTGACGACGTCGAGGGCGGCGAGACCAATCCTACAAATGACGTTGAGCAGAATCAGGCTGAGGATCAGCTTGAGGACGAGCAACGGGGTGAAGATGGCGAGTCGTCGGATGGCAATGCTGTAATGGCGGTCGCGGAAGGCGGGCAGACCGAAGCGGCATCTGGTGGGATAGATAGCGCGGATACGCTGAAAACTAAGCTGGAGAGCGCGAGCGGCACTGCCAACTTTGAGCTTACGAAAGATATTGATACCAAAACGACAATTCAGCTCGGCCAAGACGGTAGCAATATCACGCTGGATCTAAAAGGCCATAAGATTAAGCATAGGTTGATTTCCGATCTCAGCCGAACACATTGAGCGGATAGGCCGTTCCCGCAGCTAGCCGAACGCCCCCGCGGCCCCTCACGGGCCCCGGGGGCGCCGTTTTCCCAGTTGAAGGAACGGTGGAGATGTGTTTCGATGGGTCCGGTGGCCATGCTCCGCCCGCCGCCCGGCACCTCTTCCCAGACTCAGCCGGACGGTCGGTCCGTCTATTCCGTTTTTCCTCTAGGCTAGGCCAGCGGGGCATCGCCCCTCTCTGCGCGCGCCCTCTCGATGAGCCTCGGCGTCAGGTCGAGTTCGCCGATGGGCACCTCCTCCACGCCGTAGGCGTCCAGCAGCGCCGCCGCGTCCTCCCCGAGCATCGCCCTGAAGGCGCGCGCGGGCGTCGAGAAGCCGAGCGCGCCGCGGGGCTCGGAGTTCACGTGCGACATGGCCAGCGCCAGGTCCGCCGGGGCGAGCCGGTCGAACCTGAGCCCGGAGCCCTTGGGCAGCAGCTTCCTTATCTCGACGTGGTTTCGCTCGCAGGCGCCCTTCTGGTCGCTGCGCCTCGGGTCGCAGTAGAACAGCCTCGTCTCGCCCGGCCCCTCGCCGAGCAGCGCCGCGATCGCAGCCTCGTCGGAGAACTCGGCGCCGTTGTCGGTGAGGACGGCGCGGAACACGCGGCGCGTCCCGTCGGCGCCGAGGACCTCCCTGATATCGCCCAGGGCGGCCGCGACGCGCCCGGCGGTCTTCTCCGCCAGCGGCAGCGCGAGCTGCAGCCTGCTGGGGCGGTGCAGCAGCGTGAGCAGGCAGGCGGAGTCCTCCCGGGCGCCCTCGACGGTGTCCATCTCCCAGGCCGCGGCGCACGCGTCCTCCCCGAGGGCGAGGAACGCGGCATGCGACCTGCGGGCGGAGTGGCGCGTGGCCGCCCGGCCGGCGGCGCGCTTCCTCGGCCTGTAGCCGACCTTGCGCCTGAGCTCCATGTTGGTCATGCCGTCGTAGCCCGCCGAGACCCAGCGGTAGATCGTCGAGGGCGACAGGTCCACGGGCCCGCCGTTCCGGGCCGACAGCTGCTCGGGCGACAGGCCGCGGCGCAGGCCGTCGCGAATGTGGGCGAGCGCCTCGGCCGCGGCGGGCTCGTCGGCGTCTATCCCGCGCCTGGACGAGACGAGGACCGAGTCGGCGCACAGCTGCGCGGCCCGGGCCTCGTAGAAGACGTGGGGGCGGCGCTTGCAGCCGATCGCGCGGTACCGCCCGCAGCCGTTGCAGCATCGCGGCCACGCCGCCAGGCGCGGGCAGGCCGCCGACAGGTCGGCGGAGGCGTCCACGCGCTCGCCGCGCCTGGCCTTCGGCGCCGTCACGAACCTGTGCGACGCCACCTCGGCGCTCACCGTCGAGGGCGACCTGCCCAGCTCCCTCGCGATCTCCCTGCACGACGCCCTGCGCTCCAGCATCCTCTGGACCGTGTCCCGCTCGTGCCTCGTGAGCCTTCCGTAGGCCCTCGGGACCGCCCTTGCGGAGTCCCTTTTCTTCTTTCCGGACATGCCGTCCTCCGATCTCCCGGGGCCGGCCGGCCCGGCCCTCAGGGTATCGGGTTCCCACATTCATCCGCACATGTGCGGATGAATGTGGGAGGTGTTCGGATAAAGTTGATAATCAAGGAAGATTAAGCATACGAGTCAAAGAGATCCTTTGTTCAATATCACCGGTGGCGCGACACTTATAATTAAGGATACTGATCCTAAGAAACCGAGTGAAAGTGTCGACGACGGCAAGCAGCTAAATGATCAGGATCAGACTTTAGATCGCAACAATTATGGTAGAGAAGCAGAGTTGGTTTACGACACCGATGGCATTCCGTCTAGCCTTACCTACTACGTGACCGAATCGTCCCCGAGTAAAAAAGACACAACCAAGACAACCGAGATGCTTTTCAAACATAGCGTCGAGATTAAAGGTGCCATCGTGGCGTGCGATGGCTCTGACGGACTGAGGCTCATTAATCTCTACGCAACTAACAGCAAGGGTGGTACGTTCAAGCTCGAGAGTGGCGTGATTACGCAACAGGAAAATACGCAACAGAAACAATGCAGGGTCGACAGTTTGGTTTATGCCGAGAATGGCTCTACCGTCAACATGAGCGGCGGCTATGTGTGTGGTGCTTTCGGCTCGCATGCGGGCGGCGGAATTGAAATATGCAACAATTCGAGCCTCGACGTTTCCGGTGGCGTAATTGCCGGCAACAGCGCTTATAGTGGCGGTGGTGTGTCTGCCAACGCTTCCACGGTCACCATAACTAATGGCGTAATCTCCGGCAACAGAACGCTTGATTCTGTTGGCTTTGGTGGCGGCATCATGGCCGAATATGGCGGCAGCGTTACTGTTTTCGGCGGTTACATTACGAACAATCGCTATGCCAAATTCTGCGGTAAAGATGGCGATGGTTGTCATGGCGGCGCTGGGCTTGCCGCCATAAAGGGCGCCGATGTCGCCATTTATGGCGGCCAGATTACTGGCAACTATTCCGATGAAGCTGGCGGCGGCGTTTACGTTACCAATATTGATCAACAAGATATGGCATGGCTCAAAGTTACGGGAGGAATTATTGCCTCTAACGTGAGCTACCGATCTGAAGGTGCCGGCATCCGAGTGGGCCAGAAGGTTGACGCGTTTATTAACGGCCCTAAAGAAAGTAACGGCACTAAAAAAAGTATAGTCTACATCACTAACAATCACTGCATGTCTCGCTATGACTGGGGTGGCGGCATCTTTGTTCAGGGTGATTCGAAAAACGCGACTAACGCAGGCAGGCTGTTTGTATACAACTCGTATATAAGCAGCAATATCGCTGGCGGCTATGGTGGCGGCGTTGCGGTCTGCCCATCGGGTAAGACCTTGGTAACGAACACTGAAGGCACGGCTATCTTTGGCAATTCGTCTGCCGGTGCTGATTATCATGACAAAAAATATCCTGATCCTGCTTACGACAAAGAGCACAATTCCGGCAATGACAAAGCGCCCCATCTTTCTAAAGGCGGCGACGGTAAGAATCAAGACTATACCGCCTATTTGGAACAGGTTTTTCGTGACAATGGTCATGCCGATTTCTTCCTCGCAGCGCATGATAACAATAAGCCGATTGCAGTTGTGACTGGTAAGATGCTTGGCGGTGGAGACGCCCGGTACTCGGGAAGCATCGAACTTAAAAAAGCCATCACCATTCCCGCCAACGGTGCTGTTGGGGTAGAAAATAGCATCGGCCTGACCTCGGGTGTTATTGCCGAGGATGAGGCGGCGATTGATGCGCGGAATCATGCGCAGAATGAAGCGACAACTTTCATCACGGGCAACTATTCCTGGGACCATGGTGGCGGCATCATGTCGAATGGCGACTTGTACCTAGGCGTGCCTGCGGATGCGTACGTCTACCCGAGCCTTAAGCTGAAGGCGACCAAGGAGTTGGCCGGCCGTACGCTCGGAGATGGGGATTTCAAGTTTACGGTTTATCGCAAGAACTCGGATACTGCGAAGGCGCCTTCTTGGAAGAATGATAAATTCGACAAAGGTGGCTGCGAGCTTGTCAAATCTGCCCAAAATAGCGCTGACGGCCACATCGCCTTTGACCTTAGCGACAAGCTCGAGCTGCTTCTTAACGACAAACAGCTTGGCGAGCAGTTATTAGCGAAAGGTGCTGTCGAAATTACATACTACTTGGTCGAAGATGGGGGCAATAAGCCTGGTGTTCATTACGATCGTGCTGTATACGAGATTAAGGTGAGAGTCAAATACAACAAGACTGTACTTATGTCTGTTCCGATACAGGGAAATTCGAATTCGACTAGAGAGCTTAATGTCCATAACTACACGATTGATAGCGTGCACGTGACTAAGCATGATGAGGGTTCAGCTAAAGATCTGGGCACTGTGCCACCAGGTACTGACGGCTATTATTCAATCGTCGACTCCAGCAGCGCAACCTCCACCAATAAGGCAACCTTCACCAACACGTACGACCCTGAGGTTTCCTGGACTCCTAGGGCGACTAAGGTCGTTGAGGGTGGCGAGATGAAGGAGTTTACACTTCAGCTTGCGAAAGACAGCGAATTTAAAAACATCATCGGTACCGCCGTGACCTCTGGTTCTGAGAAGACGCAGACGCTTCCGTTCATGGACGAAAACAATGAAAAGATTGAGCTCAAGTACTCGCTCTCTGATATCAGGAATAATCCCGGCGACCCGGGTGGCCCTTTCAAGACCTTTACGTACTATGTGCGCGAGAAAACCGACGGTCCGCAGTTCTCACACTACACGTACGACCAGTCGGTCTATCAGTTCACGGTTGAGCCAACGTATGACACCGAAAAAGGAGAGATCAACTGTAGGGTGACCTATAAGAAGGGAACCGTTGACTCCGCAGGCAATTGGGCAGCAGACCCCAAAGCCGAAAAACGGACGTTCATCGACACCTTCGCCCCCAACTCCACCGACACCTCCATCCCCACCTTCACCAACACCTACTCCACCACTCTGCCCCTTTCTGGTATGTCGGGCGTCACTCTGACGTACCTTGCCGGCGCGGCGGTGCTTTGCGCTGCTGCGGCCTGGATGCACATTCGTCGCAAGGCGAATGCGAAGGGAGGTAAGCGTCGTGAATAAGAAAGTTTGCTCCTTCCCGATCTTGTTTGCGCTGCTTGCCCTCCTGATCGGCACCTGCGCGGTTGTGTTCCCCGCTTCCGCGCAGGCCACGCCGACCTCGACCGGTTCCATCACGGTGAGCGGCACCGTGGCGAGCAGCTACGACGCCTACCAGATCTTTAGCGCCAACGTCGTCGACGGCGACAGCGACGCCAAGATCGCCACCGACCTCGCCTGGGCAAGCGACGCCGTGCGCGACGCCGCGCTGCCAGTGCTGCACAGCGCTGGCATGCCCAATTCCCAGACCACCGCGCAGGAAGCTGCCGAGTGGCTCAACACCGATTCCCACCTTACGAGCGCGCTGAGCGCACAGCTCGCTCGTTCCCTCCAGAGCTCTGGCGCCAAGTCTGTGGCCCTTAACGCGGGCACGACGACCGAGCTGCCCTGCGGCTACTGGCTCATCGTCGCCGACGACGACGCCATTTCCCAGAACGAGGCCGGCACCGCGCCGATCATGGCCCTGGTGGGCGGTAGCGCCGTCACCGTCAAGCCCAAGGCGGCGACGCCCAAGGTCCAAAAGCATGTGCTGGAGGACAGCACCGCCGCCTGGCAGAAGGCCGCCGACGCCACGGTTGCCGACGACCTGTACTGGCGCCTCTCTGCCACGGTCCCGGCGGGTCTTACCGCCTACGGCACCTATACGGTGCGGTTCGTCGACACCATGAGCGCGGGGCTCGACCCCTCTAAGGTCGCCGCGAGCGTGCACGTGTACGTGGCGCCGGGCGCGGACGGCGGCTTCGACGCCGTCTCGACCGGTAAGGACGGCCGCGCCGGCACCGAGCCCGCGAAGGGCTGGACCGACATCACGGCCCAGTGCGCCACCAAGGTAGCGGCCGACGGCAAGACCTTCACCGTGCGCACCGGCGATCTCATCGCCGCGCTCGGCGGGGCCGACGCCTTCACCGCGGGCGCCCGCGTGGTCGCCGTGTACAATGCGCCGCTCAACAGCGCGTGCAACCACGGCATCGCGAAGGGCAACCCCAACGAGGTCTACCTGCGCTACCCGCGCTCTCCCTTTGCCGACCAGTCCGGCGACGCCGGCTTCACCCGCACGCCGAGCGACGATGCGTGCGCCTACACCTGGGATCTCGCGCTCACCAAGCGCGGCAGCGACGGCGACAAGCCGCTTGCCGGTGCGGTCCTGAGCATCGCAGACGACCGCGGCCGCACGCTAGCGGCCGACTGCACGTGGGATGCGGAGGGCAAGGCCACCGTCACTACGGGCGAGGACGGCCGCGTGACCGTCTCGGGCGTGGACTCGGGCAAGCTGGAGGTCCGCGAACTCAAGGCGCCCAAGGGCTACACCGCCTTTGAGGGCACGCGCTCCGTGACGGTCAAGGCCGAGGGCCTGGACGTCGACCAGGTGGCCGCCGCCAAGCCCAAACTCACCATCACGGCCGAGTCGCCCCTGCGCGCCGACAGCGCGGACGGGTCGACGGGCAGCCTGGAGGCGTCGCTCATCAACACGCCCACCGGCACACCCCCTAGCATTACCACCGGAGGCTTTATGCCCTCGACTGGCGATATGGCAATGTACGCCGCGGCCGCCGCAGCGGTCGCCGGAGCCGCGCTCATCGTGGTCGCGCTCCTGGTCAAGCGGGGAGGTGGCAGCCATAAAGAGTAGCTGGCAGCCCCACAGAGAGCGGGGCGAGACGTAGCGAAGTAGATGCTAAGATACAGACAGATGATGACCGATCGAATGAGAACCAAACGGAAAACGGAGGAAAAGAAGATGAGCATGAGTAAGAACATCGCACGCCTGGCAGTAACCGCCGGCCTCACAGCAGCGCTGAGCTTCGGCGGAGTCATGGCCCCGGTGACCATGGCGTTTGCTGATGATCCGGTGACGGCTCCGGCAAATGGCATCATCATCGAGCAGAGCGAGAACAACAAGGGCACCGCTAAGACGCGTTTCGTTCCGTACCAAATCTTCAAGGCAAAAGTTCACGACGGCGAAAATGGTAAAGTCACATCTGATGTTGATTGGGCTGATACCATAACGTAAACCACCAAGGACCAGATTATTGCTGATATCCGTAGCGATGCTAGTAATGGTAAGAAGCTTTCCGGAACTCCTTCTGCTCAGGACGTTGCTGATTGGTTGGGCACCTATGTGTCCGAAAGCGGCAGGGAACTCGTTGTTAAGAACGGAGACTTGCTTAATAAAATAGCCGCCATTGTAAAGAAAAATGAGCAGCCGTCAGGTACGGCGTTCAATGCTGGTGATTCTTTTACGCCTGAGAGCGCTGGCTACTATCTCTTCCTGACAGATGATAACTCCATCGGTACGAATAAAGACTATTCCAACAAGAAACAGACGGGCACCTCGCCGATTTTCGCCGTCGTAGGTGGTACTGGAGTAACCGTGACCGAGAAGACTGGCATTCCCACGGTTACGAAGAAGGTCAAGAATGACAAGCTCCGCAGCGACTGGGCTGACAAGGGCGACTCCCAGATGGATCAGCCCGTGTACTACCAGCTGACCGGTACTGTGGCTGCGAACATCGATACGTTCAACACCTACTACTATGAGTTCCACGACGAGCTCTCCGCTGGTCTGACCGCGGATGAGAATTCTATTACCGTTAAGATTGATGACGAAACCGTGACGGCGGTCAACAACTACACCGCGAGTGTCACGAATACTACGGACGAGTCCGGGGCTGTAACTGGGCAGGTGCTGACTGTTTCCTTTACGGATCTTAAGGCTGCTGCTCGGTCCGTGGGCAAGACGCTTACCAAGGATTCCCATGTCGTCGTCACCTACACCGCCAAGCTTGACCACGAGAAGGCGAAGAATGTCGTGGTTGGCGGCGAGGGTAATCCCAACAGCGTCAAGCTCATCTACTTCAACAATCCCATGAGCAACGGCAAGGGCGAGTCCGTGCCCGATACCGTCCGTGACTACACTTACGCGCTCAAGCTCGTTAAGGAGGACTCTGCTAACGAGGCCACCAAGCTCGAGGGCGTAAAGTTCACCATCCAGGCCACGGGTGCCGACGAGGGCGCTGGCACTCAGTATGTCCAGGAGAACGGTTCCCTCGGCAAAGATCCCTGGAATTTCACGACCGATGGAAACGGCGAGATTAATATCAAGGGCCTTGATGCTGGTACCTACACGGTCAAGGAGACCGACACCCTTGGAGGCTACAACACGCTGGGCGCCTTCACCTTCACCATTAAAGCCGATGGCCTTAATCAAGACGAGGGAAATAATACCCTGACGGTTACTGCGTCCAAGGAAGGCCCCGAACTTGTCGTTGCTCCGACCTTTGATCATGGCACCGTCACCCTCACCGTCAAGAACAAGAAGGGCTCCAACCTCCCGCTCACCGGTCTTAACGGCGTGACCTTCACTTGGATCGCTGGTGGCGCGGTGCTGTGCATCGGCGTGGCTCACCTCATCCGCAGCCGTAAGCAGGCTGAGGAGTCCGAGCAGGAGTAACGCTCACTCACCCATCCCTTTGGCAGGTGGGATGTGATGGCCATGAGACTTGCGGACACTTTTCTCGTCCATCCACGTTCTTGCTTTGCCACTCTCTTTTCGGGGCAGACTCCGCACTGGAGTCTGCCCCGTTTTTTTGGGATAACGCAGCCAGCCTCCATCGTCCGATGCGAGTACGTTCGTCATCGCGTTTCTTGACTCGTATGAGGTTCGGTTTAAGGTCCGTAGGCGCACGCGCGGTGCGGACGGTAGAAGGCATTTGCGCCGCAACAAGCGCAAATAAGAATGCCCGGGGTTAGAGGCCCGGGCATTTAACAAAACCAGAAAACTAGGCCGCCCGCGCTTTCGAACACTTACGCGGGGTGCGTCGTTTCCTGTAGTTATTGTATCCCGAATCGCTTCGCCGATTCGGGACATTTTGAAAACGCAAACACGTCGGGCAAACCCGGACAATGCGGCCAGGTTCCGCTGGATGAGGAATCGTGTTTATAGCTATCGAACAAATGTTTGTCAAAATCGCGTTTACCAGCTGCGGGTGCATACGCTCGCAGTAAAATATCTTTGCGACGCATCCCGTGCGCGGGCGGCCGACGACTCGATCGGAGGTCCCCAAATGCTGAAATTCCTTAACGCGCTCGCCGCCCTCGCGGCGGTGGGCACGTTCGTCATCGCGTTTCTTGACTCGTATGAGGTTCGGTTTAAGGTCCGTAGGCGCACGCGCGGTGCGGACGGTGGACGGCATTTGCGCCGCAAGCGCAAATAAAAATGCCCGGGGGTAGGATCCCGGGCATTTAACAAAACCAGAAAACTAGGCCGCCCGCGCTCCCAAACATTTACGCGGGGTGCGTCGTTCTCTATTGATATTGTATCCCGAATCGCCCCGCCGATCCGGGACATTTTGAAAACGCAAATGCGGGCCCATACTCGCACTGCGCAATGCTGCCTGGCTGCGTTGTCCGGCGTACGAGCTCGCGAATCGGCTATTATTTGTTTAGACAACTTGAGTTGAAGAGGAGTGACCGGCGATGGTGCAGGGCGCCAAACATATGAAGAGCAATAACGCCGCGGGCAACGGTGGCTCAAGCCCTCAGCCCAAACCTCAGCCCAAGCCCAAGGCCAAGCGCCGTCGCAAGCGGCTGCCGCGCTGGGCCGACCGGCTCATCACCATCGTCATCATCCTTATTGGCGTGGGCCTTATGACCTGGCCGTGGATCTTGGACCGGATCGAGGCTTCGGGCGTGTTCAACCAAATCAGCACTGTGTCCAGCACCGTGGACGCGCTGTCTGCCGAGGAGCGCGAGCGCATCCTGCTCCAGGCGCGCTCCTTTAACGAGCAGCTGGCGGGCGAGCCCACCGAGCTCCCCGCCGACCAGATCGAGCCCTATGCCCAGCAGCTCATCTTTGACCGCGACCCCATGATGAGCTGGGTCGAAATCCCCTCCATCGATGTGAGCATGCCCATTTACCACGGCACGAGCGAGGAAGTCCTCATGGCGGGCGTCGGCCACCTGGAGGGCACGAGCCTGCCGGTGGGCGGCACCTCGACGCATTGCGTGCTTACCGCGCACTCGGGTATGCGCAACCTGAGCATGTTCGACGACATCCGCTCGCTGGAGCCCGGCGACCTGGTGCTGCTGCACACCATGAACAAGACGCTCGCCTACAAGATGGTGGACTCCGAGGTGGTGCTGCCCGAGGAGATGGAGTCGCTGACCATTGAGCCCGGCGCCGACAAGCTGACGCTCGTCACCTGCACGCCCTACGGCGTGAACGACCATCGCCTGCTGGTGCATTGCGTGCGCACCAAGTACAACAAGAAGGACGTCGACAAGCAAAAGTCGCTGGCCGGCCGCCACTGGGGCAAGCGCGAGTTTGCCGTGCTTATCGTGGTCGTGGCCATTGTGCTGTTGCTGCTGGACATCGTGATCCACGCGGTCCGCAAGCGCCGCAAGGCCAAGGCCTCGGCATAGTACATCGTTCAAAACCACCACAATGGGGACAGGCTCCTTTGCGGTGGTCGGGGCTTTCAAACCATCACAACATTCGATGAAAATCGCGATTTTGACGAAAAGCGTCGAATGTTGTGATGGTTTTCGTTGTGGGCGGGACGGTTTTCGTTGTGGACGGGATGGTTTTCGTTGTGGATGAGACAGTTTTCGCTATGGACGGTGCGGTTTCGCTGCAGAACCGCCAGCCCGCCACCTGCCAGCCCGCCGCCCTCGTTACGTTTTCGCTGCATTTGGGTAAAGCACCTGCTCCAAGCGGCGTTGCCTTGTATACTAGAGCGGTTTATCTGTTATGCGGAAGGGAGCGCCTATGGCACTCAGCGAGAAAGACGTGCGCGGCATCGCCGAGTACGCAAAGATCGCACTGACCGATGACGAGCTCACCCAGATGACGTCCTACATGAACGACGCCGTCCAGATGCTCGAGCCCGTCTTGCAATATGACTTGCCCGACGTGGAGCCCACGTTCCATCCCATCGGAAGCCTGTCCAACGTGATGGGCGATGACCTGCGCGAGCCCGAGCGCGATCTGCCGCTCGACGTTGCGCTCGAAAACGCCGGCAGCGCGCGTGGCCGCTACTTCCGCGTGCCGTCCATTTTGGGAGAGGGGGAGAGCGAGTAATGGCGCAAAGCTTCGATTCCCTTACCGCCGCCCAGATCGCCGCGGGCGTTGCCGCCGGCGACTTTACCGCTACCGAGGTGGCCCAGGCCTCCCTTGCCGCCATCGAGGCGCGCGAGGGCGGGGTCCAGGCATTCCTGCAGGTGGCGCCCGAGCTTGCGCTCGAGGCCGCTGCGCGCGTGGATGCCGACCGTGCCGCAGGCAGGTCGCTGCCCCCGCTCGCGGGCGTGCCGCTGGCCATCAAGGACAACATGAACCTCGTGGGCACGCGCACCACCTGCGCTTCCCGCATGCTCGGGGACTACCAGAGCGTCTACACCGCCACCTGCGTCCAGCGCATGCTCGATGCCGGCTGCCTGCCCATGGGCAAGGCAAACATGGACGAGTTTGCCTTTGGCAGCTCCACCGAGAGCTCGGCGTTCCACCGCACCAACAACCCCTGGGATGCCGAGTGCGTGCCCGGCGGCTCTTCGGGCGGCTCCGCTGCAGCCGTCGCCGCGGGCGAGGTCGCGCTCTCGCTGGGCTCGGACACCGGCGGCTCTATTCGCCAGCCGGCGTCGCTGTGCGGCGTGGTGGGCTTTAAGCCCACGTATGGCGCCGTGAGCCGTTACGGCGTAGTTGCCTTCGGCTCGTCGCTCGACCAGGTGGGCCCCTTCGGCCGTACGGTCGAGGATGTCGCGCTGGCCATGAACGCGCTTACCGGCGCGGGCCACGATCCGTACGACTGCACCAGCCAGGATTGTGCCGTCGACTTTACCGAGCACCTCAACGACAGCATCGAGGGCAAGCGCGTGGGCATCATTCCTGCGTTTATGGAGGCCGAGGGCCTGACGCCCGAGGTCAAGGCCGCTGTTCAGCGCGCCGCCCAGGAGCTGCAGAACCAGGGCGCCGAGCTGGTCGAGGTCGACCTGCCGCACCTGGATGCCGCCATCGCCGCCTACTACGTCATCGGTCCGGCCGAGGCATTCTCCAACCTGGCCCGCTTCGACGGCATTCGCTACGGCTACCAGGAGGAGGGCTGCGCCAACCTGTCCGACCAGAGCTCGCTTTCGCGTGCCCACGGCTTTGGTGCCGAGGCCAAGCGCCGTCAGATGCTCGGCGCCTACCTGCTGAGCTCGGGCGTGTACGACAAGTACTACTACGCCGCGCAAAAGGCCCGCACGCTCATCACGCAGGACTACGACG
Source organism: Collinsella sp. wc0583 (assembly GCF_046116915.1). Lineage (NCBI taxonomy): Bacteria > Bacillati > Actinomycetota > Coriobacteriia > Coriobacteriales > Coriobacteriaceae > Collinsella > Collinsella sp. wc0583. The sequence goes on from NZ_JBJXBN010000004.1 coordinate 179,015, forward strand.
CCGCGTATGCCAAGGTGGACACCATCCTCATGCCTGCCTCGCCGCGCACGGCCTTTAAGTTTGGCGAGATTAGCGACCCCACGCAGATGTACCTCTCCGATCTGTACACCATCTCGCTCAACATTTGCGGCAACGGTGGTATCTCGGTGCCGCTGGGCCTGGGCGCGGACAGCAAACTGCCCGTTTCTGCCCAGCTGGTGGGACCTGCCTTTAAGGACCGTCAGCTGCTCACGTTTGCCCGCGCCCTGGAGCGCGGCTTTGCCGATGCCGCCACGGGTGCGCCCGCGCTTTCCATCGCGCCCGATTTTGCCGGGAAGGGAGGCGAGCTGTAATGAAGGAGCTTTCCGAGGTCCTGCAGGATTGGGAGGCCGTGATCGGCCTGGAGATCCATACCGAGCTCACCGCACTCGATACCAAGATGTTCTGCAACTGCAAGCTCAGCCACGATGACGAGCCCAACGCCAACGTGTGCCCGGTGTGCCTGGGCCTGCCCGGTGCCCTGCCGGTGCCCAACAAGCGCGCCATCGAGAGCATCGTCAAGGCCGGCCTCGCCACCAACTGCGAGATTCAGCGCCACTCGATGTTCTACCGCAAGCACTACTTCTATCCCGATATGGCCAAGAACTTCCAGACTACGCAGGGTCCGGTCGCTTTTGCCATGTACGGTCACCTGGACCTGGACGTGACCGGTCGCGGTGCCGCCGAGCGCCCCGACTGCGCGTTTGGCGAGGCCGAGGCCCAGAGCCTGGCGAGCGCCTCGGCCAACGCCGAGGGCCTGTCCACGTCCATGACGTCGACCATGCGCGAGGGCAATCAGCGCTCCGGTCATCTGGCCAGCTATGATGCGTCCAACCTGCAGATGCCCGAGCGCCGCGAGGACGGTTCCTACACGGTGCCCATTCGCATCCTGCGCATCCACATGGAGGAGGACGCCGCCAAGATGGTCCACGTGGGCGGTGCCGAGGGCCGCATTACCGCCGCTGCCGAGTCGCTCGTCGACTACAACCGCTGCGGCACGCCTTTGATTGAGCTCGTGACTGAGCCCGACTTGCGCACGCCCGAGGAAGCGCGCCTGTTTATGGAGAAGCTCCGTCGCATCTTTGTGACGCTGGGCATTTCGGACTGCTCCATGGAGAAGGGTTCCATGCGCTGCGACGGCAACGTGTCGCTGCGTCGCCGCGGCGAGACCAAGCTGGGCACCAAGACCGAGCTCAAGAACCTCAACTCGTTTAAGAGCCTGCACGACGGCCTTGCCTACGAGATCTGCCGTCAGGCCGAGGTGCTCGAGGAGGGCGGCATCATCTATCAGGAGACCCGTCACTGGGAGCCTAGTCGCAAGCGTACCGTGGTTATGCGTGTGAAGGAGACGGCCGACGACTATCGTCTGTTCCCCGATCCCGACCTGGCGCCGTTCGATCTGGACGACGAGTTCATCGACCGCTGCCGTGGCGAGATTCCCGAGCTGCCCGATGCCAAGCGTGCCCGTTTTGAGGCCGACTTTGGCATTAAGGCGGCCGATGCCGAGCAGATCGCCGGCGACCCCGAGTTTGCCGAGTTCTTTGAGGCCGCCGCTGCTGGCATGGCTGGCAAGGAGGCCCAGACGGTCGCAAACTTGCTGGTGAACGAGATGATCGCCTACCTTAAGGGCGCGGGTGTGTCGCTCGCCGAGTCCGGCATTGCACCGGCCCAGGTGGCAGCGCTGGCTAAGCTGCTGGCGACCGATGCCATCAGCTCCAACCAGGCGCACGAGGTCTTTGAGGCCATGGCCCAGACCGGTGATGACCCCAACAAGATCGTCGACGAGCGCGGCATGCGTCAGGTGAGCGATGCCGGCGCGCTGCAGCCGATTGTGGACGAGGTGCTGGCAAACTGTGCCGATCAGGCGCAGCAGTATCGTGACGGCAACCAGAAGGTCATCGGCTTTTTGGTGGGTCAGTGCATGAAGGCGAGCCGCGGCAAGGGCAACCCTAAGCTCTTCAACGAGTTGCTGAGAACGGCGCTCTCGTAGCTGCGAGGCCGGGGAAGCCCCGAGTCGCCGGGGTATTTCCTCCAAATTTCAAACAGTCCTATGCAAGACGAAGGCCACATTAAGTGGCCTTCTTTGCGTGCGGAACTCATTTTGAGGAAGCACCCGCCCTGCCGGGGCTCCCGGGTTCTGCAACGACTCGGCCGTTCGGGTCAGGTAGGCTGAATTGAATTTGGTGGATGAGGGCGCCGATGGCGCCCTCATTCTTTATGGATGTGGCAAAGGGGCTGTCCCTTTGCCACATTGTGGGAGTGACGGAAATCGGGGTCTAATACTTTTCCGCGAAGTGAACGACCTTATTTGGACCCCTGAAGCATCGACACTTTTTGGGCTCTGTTTCCTGCGGATTTGTCGAGTTTTTCCTGCGGTTTTGCTGGCGAAAAATGCAGATGTTTCGGGGGTCCGATTTTGCTCGTTCACTTCGCGGAAAAGTATTAGACCTCGATTCGTCGGGTCGGGGAAGAGCCTTTCATGGATGCCGGAGATGTACGTTGCGGCAGACGGATCGCCAGAAGTCGGCTGTTCCGCGCCTCAAGATTTCCAAAAAGTTAACCTTTGTTGAACTTAATAGTTAGATAAACTAAACTATTTTCTAAAAGTGTGCTCGAGCAAACTTGTTTACTCGGGTGCTGAGGCACCGTGCCGCGTCCAATGCGGCAAAAGGGAGAGACATCATGAAGAAGTCCACGTTCAACACCCTGCTTGTTGGTGGCGGTTTTCTGCTCGGTACGGCTGGCATCAAGCTGCTCACCAGCGCTCCGGTAAAGAACGCCTGCGTGCAGGGTATCGCGTGCGGCATGCGCATCAAGAACGGCTACCAGGACATGGTCGAGCAGGCCAAGGCTAATGTCGACGACATGGTTGCCGAGGCTGCTTACATCACCCAGAGCGAGGCCGCCGCGGACAACGCAGCCGAGTAGCGCTCCCAGGCACAAACTATGAGATTCTCGATTATCAGCGAGATCCCCGGCAGGACCCGCCTCCAGTTGGCGGGTCCTGTGCCAGAGAGCGATCTCGATGCGCTTCTTAAGCTCAGCGGCGACATCGACGGCGTGCGCAAGGTGCGCGTCTACGGCCGTATCGGCCAGATGGCGCTCGAATACGACGAGCCGCACCGCGATGCCGTGCTGGCTGCCGTCGGTGCGCTCGATGCCCAGGCCATTGCCGACGCAAAGACGGGTTACGTGATGCAGCTTGAGCCACGCAAGCACAAGCTCGTCATGGATCTCGCCACACTTATTGGCGCCCACTACGCGCGCCGCTGGTTCCTGCCTACGCCGCTGCGTGCGGTGTTTGTCGTGGCCGGTTACATGGCATTTTTGCGCGCTGCCCTTCATGAGCTGGCGCAGCCGCGCCTGACCGTTCCCGTGCTCGACGCTTCGGCCATCGGCATTTCGTTCGTCAAGCGTGATGTCGACACCGCGGGCCAGACGATGTTCCTGCTCAACGTGGGCGAGCTGCTCGAGGACTACACCCGCGCCATGAGCGAAAACGAGCTCATCAACTCGCTGCTTGATGTGCCCGACAAGGCGCAAAAGGTCGTCGGTGACACCGAGGTAAGCGTTGCCGCCACCGAGCTTGAGCCCGGCGACTTGGTGGCCGTGCGCACCGGCATGTCCATTTGCATCGACGGTGTTGTCGAGCAGGGGAGCGCTATGGTCAACCAGGCGACCCTGACCGGCGAGCCGCTGGCCGTCGAGCGCAGCGTGGGCGACGACGTGTTCGCCGGAACCGTCGTGGAAGACGGCAGCATCTTGGTGCGCGTGCGCGCCAATACGGCCCAGACCAAGCTCCGCTCGATCGTCTCGCTCGTGCAGGCGGCCGACTCGCTCAAGTCCGAGGGCCAGTCGCACATGGAAAACCTTGCCAACAAGATCGTCCCGTGGAACTTCCTGCTCGCGGGCCTGGTTGCGCTTACCACCCGCAGCCTCATCAAGACCTCAGCGGCGCTGATGGTCGACTACTCGTGCGCACTCAAGCTCACGGGTTCCGTCGCCGTCATGACTGCCATGAGCGATGCTGCCAAGATGGGCGTCATGGTCAAGGGTGCGAAGTACTTTGAGTCGTTTGCCAAGGCCGACACCATTGTGTTTGATAAGACGGGCACGCTTACCGAGGCGCAGCCGCGTCTTGCCTGCGTGCTCACCACCGATGGTTGGAGCGAGGACGAGATCCTGCGCCTTTCCGCTTGCTTGGAGGAGCATTTTCCGCATCCGGTGGCGCGCGCCGTGGTCAATGCGGCACGTGAGCGCGGACTCGAGCACCGCGAGCGCCATGCTGCCGTCGAGTACATCGTGGCGCACGGTATCGCTTCGTCCATTGAAGAGCGTCGCGCCATCATCGGTTCCGCGCACTTTGTATTCGAGGACGAGGGTGCGCAGCTTGAGTCCGACATCAAGGAGCGCATCGAGTCCCAGATGCAGGGCCTGTCGCCGCTGTATCTGGCGGTCGACGGCACCGTTGTGGGCGTGCTCGGTATCGAGGACCCGCTTAAGCCCGGGGTCCGCGAGGCCATCGCCGACCTGCATGCGCTGGGCGTCAAGCATGTCGTTATGCTCACGGGCGACTCGGAGCGCACGGCCGAGCGCATTGCTCGCGAGGCGGGTGTCGACGAGTTTAAGGCCGAGCTGCTGCCCGAGGACAAGTACGCGTATGTTGAGCGCATTAAGGGCGAGGGGCGCCACGTTGCCATGGTGGGCGACGGCGTCAACGATTCGCCGGCACTCGGTTTGGCCGACGTGGGGCTGGCGATGGGTGGCGGAAGTGACATCGCCAAGGAGGTCGCCGATATCATCCTGACCGATACGGATCTGGCCGCGATCGTGCGCCTGCGCCGCATGAGCCAGGGCCTCGTTGATCGTTTGACGAGCTCCTATTCTAAGGTGATGCTCACCAACTCAGCGCTCCTGGCACTGGGCATTACCGGCGCGATTACCCCGCAGGCGTCGTCGCTGCTGCACAATGGCTCGACGATTGCCTACAGCCTGAGCAACGCGAAGGCATATCTGCGCTAGCGCTTTTGCTTGAGTTTATGGCCTGCATTTGGACGGTGTTGCATCTGTCGGAATGCAGGCCTTTTGCGTTTGACCATGTGCTAGCAGCAATATATAGTGATGCTAGCAAAGATAGCAGAAGTCGAAGGTGAGGTTGAGATGGGTGCTGTTGGCAGCATGGCGCAGGTGAATGTTCGCGTCGATCGTCAGGTCAAGGACCATGCGGAGGAGGCGCTGCGGCTTTCGGGCGCCTCGCTGCCCGAGCTCATCAAAAAGGTGGTGGCCAAGGTCGCGCAGGGTGGCGGGCAGTGCGAGGAAGTGCTTGCGGCCGTCGACGACCGGCAGCAGACCGTCGCGCCCGATACTCCGTTCGCCGCATCATGGGCGGCGGCGGATCAGCTTTACGCGGACCTGGGCATCGCTACGTCGCCCGTATCCGACGATCGCGGTTGGGAAACAATCTATTCCGAAGCCATGGACGAGCGCTATCGCCAAAAGGGGATGATCCAGTGAGTGGGGCGCCTCTCAAGATCATGGTGGACGCCAACGTATGGGTTGATTCGTTTTGCGTCGACCATGCCGAATCGCTTGCCGCGCGTGCGTTTATTGGGCAGGCGACGGAGACGGGGTCGTTACTGTTCTTTCCGGTGCATATCGCTAAGGACGTGCTATACGTTGTCCAACACGAGCTGAAGCGTAGCGTTCTTGCCGTCGGGGGAGCGCTCGACGAGGCTTCTGCCCGCGCAATTGGCGATGCGGCACTGGCGTTTGTTCGGAATATGACCGAAAACGCCACCGCCGTGGGCGCAGACGCATCCGATCTGTGGCTAGCCGACAAATACTTAGCGCTCCATTGCGATTACGAGGACAACTTGGTACTCGCCGCATGCAAACGCGCCCAGGTTGATTACTTGGTAACTAACGATCGCAAACTGCTCGAACATGCCGATCTTGCAGCAAAGACACCTCGTCAAATGATGCCGATTCTTGCTTTGGCCGAACGCGGCGGCGCGGCTATCGGTTGACGCGAACTGTTTACGGGCCTCTTGGACGACGATGCGCTAAGGGACCCGCGTCTGCTATTTACAAAAGCTCGGCCTTAATGGCGGGACTTTCTGCGAGCTGCTCGGCTGCCTTTTCTTCGGAGCTGTCGAGCGCGGCTAAGCTGCGGTAGACCCACTCGTTGACCTGGGTGTTCTTGACGCCTGCGGTCTGCATAAGGGCGCCTACCTCGCAGATTGCTGCGAGCAGATCAGCTTTTGGGCCCGCGAGCTCGACCTCGATGCCGTGGTAGGCGGACACGCCGCGGTTCTCACTCACATGGTCGATAAAGCCCTCGACGGTCTCAAGCTGCTGGGCGAGAGCTGCATCATCGTCAGCGTCCAGCACGACGAGTGCGTTCGATACCGTGAGGGCGGGATGTCCGCAGGGGACAAAGCCTTCGATGACATCCATAGCTTCGGTAATGGTTGAGCCCAGGCCTGCGAGGGCATTGATGAGTTGCTGTTTGGTATCCATAACGGTCCTTTCGACGGGTCAATTTTGCTTGGCGAAAATATACGTGACGCGTTCGGTGGCAAAAGTGCGAAGTGTGGTACACATTTGGGTCTTCACAGCTCGTGCATAGAACAGCTGTCCGCTTTCAGAACGTGGTAAGATAACACTTCACAAGCGGGGCTCGCCCCGTATGTTCCTTGAAAAGTCGACGGGTGTTGGGTGCTCGTGCCCAATGCCATCCAGACTTTCCCGACATTCGGGGGCGACTGGTTTCGACACGATAGCTCTGAGAGAGGAAGCAAGCCGAGGTCTCCTCGCCTCGTTAAACAGGGGTACCGTCAAATTGAATTGACAACAACTCTTCTTTTGAGCCTATGGCTCTCGCTGCTTAGTTTATAGCGGCGCGTCAACCCGGTGATTTCCCCGACACCGGCGCGACGTCATTTTAGGGGAATGCTCCTGCGCACGTAATCGGTATGGCGCAGGCTAAGACCGAACCGGTTAGGACGCCGCGAGCGTGTCGCTGCGCGCAAAGCGTCCGAGACAAAACCAGCGACTGAGCTTGGAGATGCCAATCAGGGGGCTTTCGTGGACCGGAGTTCGATTCTCCGCGCCTCCACCATAAGTAACAGGCAGGTAGATATTCGTATCTACCTGCCTTTTTATTTCTAGTCCGTACCGCGGAGAATCGAACTCTATGCAGGGCGCGAGCGTTAAGCAAACGCGAAGCGTTTGTAGCGAGCGGGCGAGGACGCCGGCAGGCGGCCGAAGCCGGTGCGGATTTGCGAAGCAAATACGCGGATTCTCCGCGCAAAGCTCCAGCCCTATATAGATGCGATGCCGATGGGATGACGACCGGCAATACCCCGCGCCAACGCCACCCCCGTACCGCGGAGAATCGAACTCTGCGCAGGGCGCGGACGTAAAGAAAACGCCTTGGCAACGCAGACCGGGACACGCTTTCCGAATGGTGAGCTCAGCGGAAACTGCGACCCGGAATTTGCTCTGAGACCGGGACGCGCTTTCCCGCCGACCGCCCCGTCCTCCGCAACTCAAAAACCAATGCGCTCTCTATCCCAAAACTGGGTAGAAGAAGCCCAAACGAAACAGCAGGAGGTCAACATGACTGCAGAAGATAAGGCAAAGAACGCCGGCAAGGTCGCGCTTGTTTTGGAGGGCGGCAGCTTCCGCGGGCAATTTACCGCAGGCGTGCTCGACGTCCTCATGGAGGCTGGCGTCGAGATTCCGGCGGTATATGGCGTATCGGCCGGTGCCCTCAACGGCGTGAACTACAAGTCGCACCAGATCGGCCGTGCCAACCGCATCAACCTGGCTTTCTGCAACGACAACCGCTTCATGGGTGCCGCATCGTTTGCGTCCACGGGTTCTATTGTGGGCTACGACTTTATCTTCAACGATGTCCAGGACCGCCTGGATCCCTTTGACAACGTGACGTTTGATGCGAGCCCCATCGAGATGTACGCCGTCGCGACGGACATGCTCTTTGGAACTGCCGCGTACCTGCCGGTCAAAAGCGCCGTGCTCGACCTCGATGCCGTGCGCGCCTCGACGTCGCTGCCGCTGGTGACGCCGCCGGTCGAGATTGACGGGCACAAATACGTCGACGGTGGCGTAGCCGATTCGGTTCCCATCGAGCACGTGCTGGAGGAGGCGGGCTTCGATCGCGCGGTTGTCATTGTCACGCAGGACCGCTCGTACGAGAAAAAGCCCTACGAGTTTATGCCCGCCGCGCGCGCCCGCTATGCCGACTACCCCTACCTGCTCGAGGCTATCGAGACGCGCCACGACCGCTATAACATCCAGCGCATGCATCTGTGGAAGTATGAGCGCGAGGGCCGCGCACTGGTCGTTGCTCCGCAAAAGCCGGTCGAGGTCGGCCACGTTGAGCACGATCCAGCAAAGCTCCTCGACCTGTATATTCAGGGCCGCCAGGAGGCAAAGCGCTTGCTGGGAGATATCGAGGCATTTGTCGAGCGCTAGTGTCGCGACGTCATGACCCATGGACGACATGTGCAGAAAGTCTGGTCAGAACCAAAATACCTGTTGACTCGGGCGGCGAGCGGGGTAATATGGACGGGTTACTTGCAGAGCCCCGTGAATCTCTGTAACAACACGTACTGTACATGGAGGAGTCTAAGTGATTTCGAAATCGACTCACTACGCCAAGCAGGGCGAGGTCCAGCGCAACTGGGTTCTCGTCGACGCCGATGGTGCTGTCCTGGGCCGTCTTGCCACCCAGATCGCAATGATTCTGCGCGGTAAGAACAAGCCCCAGTTCACGCCCAACAGCGACTGCGGCGACTTCGTTGTCGTCATCAACGCCGATAAGGTCCAGCTTACCGGTAACAAGGCCGACACGAAGACCTATTATCGCCACAGCGGCTACAACGGCGGCCTCAAGGCTGAGAGCTTCCGCCAGGCTATGGAGAAGCACCCGGAGAAGGTCATCGAGCGCGCCGTTCGCGGCATGCTGCCCAAGACCACCCTCGGCCGTGCCCAGATGACCAAGCTTAAGGTCTACGCTGGTGCCGAGCATCCGCACGCTGCCCAGAACCCCACGAAGATTGAGCTGGAGGCTTAAAGATGGCTGAGAACACCGTTGTCTACCAGGGTACCGGCCGTCGTAAGAACGCCGTCGCCCGCGTCCGTCTCGTCCCCGGCACCGGCAAGGTGACCATCAACAAGCGTGACGCCGAGCAGTATTTCGGCCGTCATCAGCTCGTTGAGAACGCCCTTGCTCCCTTCAAGGTGACCGACACCGCCGGTCAGTTCGACGTTATCGCTCTGTGCGATGGCGGCGGCATCTCCGGTCAGTCCGGCGCTCTGCGCCTGGGCATCGCTCGCGCTCTTCTGAACGCTGGCGACTACCGTGCTGACCTCAAGAAGGCCGGTTTCCTTACGCGCGATGCTCGCGTGGTCGAGCGCAAGAAGTACGGCCTCAAGAAGGCTCGCCGCGCTCCCCAGTTCTCCAAGCGCTAAGGTTTTATCTCCTTACGAGATACAATGTACAAGCGGGGCCTGCCGATTGCTCGGCGGGTCCCGCTTTTCTTTTTCGACTAGGGTGGGCGACTGCGTTTTGCCCACTTGGGAAGGAGCGATCCTATGCCCCAGAACATTTTCGGTACCGATGGCGTCCGCGGCGTCGCCAACGCCGACCTCTCGTGCGACCTCGCGTTTCGTCTTGGCCGTGCGGCGACCAAGTTCCTTGGTCTGGACATTTGCATCGGCCGTGACACGCGTCTTTCGGGCACCATGCTCGAGAGTGCTCTGACCGCCGGCATTATGGCCGAGGGCGGCCGACCGCACTGCTGCGGCGTTATCCCTACGCCGGCCGTGGCGCTGCTCACCGTCCAAAACGAGCTCGACGGCGGCATCGTCATCTCTGCTTCGCACAATCCGCCGGAGTTCAACGGCATCAAGTTCTTTAGCCGCAAGGGCATGAAGCTTCCCGATGCTGTCGAGGAAGAGATCAGCGCCTGGGTCATGTCCGAGGAGGCCATGGCTGCCGACACGCTGCCGACCGGCGCCGGTGTGGGTCACATCATCAAGATGAAGGACGCCCGCAAGGCATATGTCGATCATGCCATCAACACGCTCGACGGCCTTAAGCTCGACGGCCTGGTTGTTGCCGTCGACTGCGGCCACGGCGCTTCTTGCCAGACCACGCCCGCCGCACTGCAGCGCCTGGGCGCCACGGTCCATGCCATCAACACCGACTACTGCGGCACCGACATTAACGTCGAGTGCGGCTCCACTCATCTTGAGCCCCTGCGTGAGCTCGTGCTGCGCACCCACGCCGACATCGGTCTGGCTCACGATGGCGACGCCGATCGCGTGCTGTTCGTGGACAGCGAGGGCAACGAAATCGATGGCGACTACATCCTGGCCATCTGCGGCTCCGACTTGGCCGCTCGCGGCAAGCTCGCCAACTCCGAGATCGTCTCGACCGTTATGTGCAACCTAGGCTTCTCCATCGCCATGAAGGAGCAGGGCTTCGAGATGGTCCAGACCGCCGTGGGCGACCGCTATGTTCTCGAGCGTATGCTCGAGGACGGTGCCGTCATCGGCGGCGAGCAGTCCGGCCACATCATCTTCCTGGAGCACAACACCACCGGCGACGGCTTGGTGACGGCCCTGCAGCTTCTGGCCGTGCTCAAGCGCACCGGCCGCACCCTCACCGACCTTGCCGGCATCATGAAGAAGTACCCGCAGGTACTTGTCAACGTACATTCCGACAATAAGGCCGGCCTGGACGATTGTCAGCCCATTTGGGACGCCGTCGCTGCCGCCGAGAAGGAGCTCAACGGCCGCGGCCGCATTCTGGTACGTCCGAGTGGCACCGAGCCGCTGGTCCGTGTGATGGCCGAGGCCGAGACGCACGAGTTGACCCGGCGTGTGGTTGACGACATCGTCGAGGTTGTCAAGCGCGAACTTCCCTAATGGTCAAAAACGGGTGCCAAGTGGTAAACTGTTAAAGTTATTTTGATTGATTGGTATGTCCGAGGGGGAGCATGTTCACTAAAGTCCTGAGGTCTTTTGGTATGCGTGGTCGAGTCCTTACGCTGGATGCTCCCATCTCGGGCGACGTCATTCCGTTATCCGAGGTCAAAGACCAGACGTTTGCTACCGGCCTTTTGGGCCAGGGCGTGGCGATTCAGCCTACGGGTACACGTGTGATTGCTCCGGCTGACGCTAAGGTCGAGGCGATTTTTCCCACGGGTCATGCCGTTGCGCTCAACACGGTCGATGGTCTAGACGTGCTTATCCATGTTGGTTTGGACACTGTCCAGCTTGAGGGCAAGCATTTTAGCGTGCATGCACAGGTGGGTGATGTCGTCCATAAGGGCGATGTGCTCATCGAGTTCGATCGCGAGGCAATTGCTGCCGAGGGTTACGATGTGACGGTTCCCATCTTGGTGTGCAACTCTGTTGAGTTCTCGAGCATCAAGGGCTCCGTTGGCGAGCATGTCGAGGAGATGGACCAGCTCATCGTTGCTCGCGAGCGCTAGTCGCTCCGCTTGGCCCTTAGCCTACAATTCAATCACGTTTACGGAGGGCGCCCTTGAAAGAGGGCGCCCTCCGTGGCAAGATGGGGATTGTCCGAAGCTAAAAGGCTTTGGGTCACCGTGGACGGGCAGGGGCCTCGACGCGGTTAGACACGAGACACATATATTACGCGACCTCGCCCTGGTGGCCGCACACGTTGGTTGCGGCCGACGCGGGCCGCGGGCAAGTGCTTGTAAGGGGAGCCTTGCCTCTCTTGTACGAGAAAGGACGCGTAATGAAAATCATTAAAGCTAAAGACTACGAGGATATGAGCCGCAAGGCCGCTAATATCATCTCGGCTCAGGTTATCCTCAAGCCCGATTGCGTGTTGGGTCTTGCCACCGGCTCCACCCCGATTGGCGCTTACAAACAGCTCGCTGCTTGGTACGAGAAGGGCGACATTGACTTTGCCGAGGTCAGCACCTATAACCTGGACGAGTATCGTGGTCTTTCGCACGACGATCCCCAGAGCTATCACTACTTTATGCGCGAGAACTTCTTCGATTACATCAATATCGATCTGAACAACACGCACGTGCCCGATGGCTCCAACCCCGATGCCGCCGCTGCCTGCTCCGAGTACGACAAGATCGTCGCTGCCGCCGGTTACCCGGATCTGCAGCTGCTCGGCATTGGCAACAACGGTCACATCGGCTTTAACGAGCCCGATGACCACTTCTCCAAGGGCACGCACTGCGTCGACCTCACCGAGAGCACCATTCAGGCCAACAGCCGCCTGTTCGACAGCATCGATGACGTGCCCCGTCAGGCTTACACCATGGGCACCCAGACCATCATGTATGCCCGCATGATCCTGGTTGTCGCCAACGGCGAGGCCAAGGCTCAGGCCGTGCACGATATGTGCTATGGTCCGGTTACGCCCAAATGCCCGGCTTCGATCCTGCAGCTGCACACCAACTGCGTTGTCGTTGCTGACGAGGCCGCTCTTTCGCTCTGCGAGTAACGCGATCAAGCGATCTTACATAGTTTCTCAAAAGGCCCTCGCTTTGCGGGGGCCTTTTTAGTGGACATACGCCGTGGCGTATACATGACGGAAACCTTGCCGCGTGCTTGACTGGAGGGTTTTAAATTTTTGTGATTCATTCTATAGCAGATTCTATGCACATTTGCCACCATAGAGTCGCAGGCGGTAGCGAGGAGTAGGCGAGTTGCGCAACTCAAATAAAAATAGCCGACTGCGCTACACTGCAAATGGGATGGGACATGCTGGCAAGCGCATTGACCTGCGCAAAGACCTATTGGTCGGGGGATAAGTTACCGTCGGGCCTCGCTGTACAAAAACTTGCCAAACACGTACCGGCAGACAATTAAAAACTCTAAGTCGCGCTATTCACGGGGCGGCTCATATGGTCCTGCAGCTACGGTGTCCATATGGTCGAGTTGAGGAGCAAGCATGGTAAACGATCTGGGCAATACGGACGACCTCGAGTTGATGCCGACGGGCGGCGGCTATATGGTGCGGCGCGATCGCTTGATGAACGAGCTCATCGTTAAAGGGCGCAAGGCGGGAATTGTTTTGCTCTACGCGCCCGACGGGTTTGGTAAGACGTCGGTGTTGCTGCAATACGTGCAGGAGGTTAAATCGGACCCCACGCGAGGGCCGGTTCGGATTATCGAGGCCGACCGCGCGATTGGACGCGAGCTCTTTATGCAGCTCGAGGTTGTCGCCGATGAGCTTAAGGACAAACCTCATTCGCTCGTTGCGATCGACAACGTGCCCAATCTCGAGCAGCACGAAACCGAGGACCTCATCGATCGAATCCGCAGCTTACGTGCTACGGGGACGGGGGTCTTTATTGCCTGCCGCCCCTCCAACCGATTGCTTATCCACGGGCTGGGCGATTCTGTAAAAGTCAATGCGCAGATGCTCAAGGTGCACGCCTATGAGTATTCGTCATGGGCCACGGCATTCTCAATCAGCACATCGCTTGATTTCTATCGGCTCACACAGGGTGTACCCGAGCTGGTATCTGCCCTGCAGACGGGAATGTATGGACAGGGCGATGTTGCCGGGTTGCTCGAGAACGAAATCGTCAACGTGTACGGTGCGGCGCTGGCCGATCTCGCATCGCTCGAGAACAACCTGTTGTTTACCGTTGCCTGTTTGATGGTACTGATGGGCGAGGGCCGCATTGCGGAGCTAGAGGCGTGCGGCGTGAGGCTTTCGATGGTCGACCAGTCCATCTTTGTGCGCGATTATCCGATTTTTGGCGTGGATCCGTCTGATCGCACCTTTAGGTGTTTGGGCGCTAAGGACAACGCGCGCCTGAGGCTGCGAAAGCTTGTTGCCGAGATCCGTCCCGAACTTGTATCGCGGGCTGCTCGCATTTTGATCAAGGCGGGCCGATGCGATTTGGCTATGGACCTGGCCGACGCGTTCTTGGACCGCCATGTGGTATTGGAACTTGCCGGGCAGTATGGGGCCGATCTTGCCCTGACCGGGCACGGAGGGGACATTTGCCGTGCGGCGTCGGCGATGATCAATGCGGAAAAGCAGGAGCAAGAGCCGACACCCGCCGAGGCACTCGGCGTGTATCTGGCGGCTGTCAGCGTGTGCAATACAAAGCTAGCAAGGTATATGGCGTCCGTTATCGAACGTGCGGGTGACCAGGCGGCCCGCGAGGTCGACCCCGCTACCTGGAAAATAGCCCAGGCGCTTACTATCGCCTTTTACGGCGACAATGACCTGGGGCTTCCCGCCAACCCTGTTGTGCAAGAACAGACATCCTGCGAGGTGCTCGACATGCTGTCCGCGCATATCGAGGTCAAGCGCCACCTAACCGAGCGAGCGGAAGACGGCAATGTTCTCGCGAAGCTCAAGGCGTGCAAAGCTTATGATTGCGAGCTCGACATCGCGGGGATTCTCATACAGGCCGACCATATGCTGGTGGAGCTGTTCGACGGCTCGTTTGCTAAACCCGACGAGCGCGATGACAAGATGGCGCAGATACTCGAGGCACTCGATATCCGCGGGCTTAAGGCGCCATCCATTTGGCTGCGTATGGTGCTCGCGGCGCGGCGCCTGCTCGCGGGCTTGCCCGTGACCGACGATGTGGCGTTTGGCGAGCTCGACCGCTTTGCGGTGCGTGTTCGTGACAATCAAATTCAGCTGTTTGGGTTATTGCTGGAGGGTTGGCAATCGCTGGCGGAGGGGCGGCCGGTCAACGCGAAGTTCCGCGCGGTTCAGGTGCTCAAGCTCGCCGACGAATCGATTGCGTACATGCGCGAAAACGCGTTGCTGCTGGAGCGCGTGGCGTACCTGCGCAATACATCGCTGGTATCGGTTCGCGAAGAGGCGGAGCTGCTCGACATTAGCAAGACGCAGGTCGGTGGCTCAGAAGCCTGGATCGTGGCGCTGCACCTGGCCGCTGCGGGCCGCGATAGCGATCTTGCCGCCTGGATGTCTATGAATCGCTCGGGGATTTTAGACCCATCGTATCGGCTATTTGCGCGTCTTGCGATGCACTGTCTGGGCGAGCCTGCCGTCAGGATTCGCAAGAAGCTTCCGGTGCGTGAGCTGTCGCGGTATTCACTACGCGATGATTTTGAGGGCGAAAGCGAGCACCTGTTCCAGGCGGGCGAGGTTGAGGCTGTCGATGCGATCGGCCATATTGAGATGCGCATGTTTGGCACATTTCGCGCCGAGCGCGACGGCTTTCCCATCACGGATAAGATGTGGCGTCGCAAAAAGGCGGCAACACTTGCCGAGCGGCTCGCGTTGGGCATGGATGCCATGGTCGACCGCGAGACAATCGCCATGGAGTTGTGGCCCCATGCCGAGTTTAGCGCCGCGCGCAACAATCTGTATTCGACGGTATCGCGCTTGCGCTCGGCTTTGGGTCCAACGCCGGATGGCAAGTCGTGCGTGCTCATCCAAAACGAGTGCATAGGGCTCAACGGCGACTACGTTAAGACCGATGTAAGGCTCTTTGACCAGCTGAGCCGCGAGATCCTGGGAAACCGTATGGGCGCGAGAGGCCCTCACCTGGTTGAGCTTTGTCTTAAGGTTGAGCAGCTCTACGCGGGGCCGCTGTATGTTCCCACCGGTTGCAATCCCACGTTTTTTACGCGCATGCGCCACATTATGCAATCCAAGTACATCGACTGCATGATTAGGGGAGCGAATGCCGCTCTCGAGGAAAATGACCTGCAATCGGCAATTTGGCTCGTTGAATCGGGGCTTCGCCAAGAGACGGCGCGCGAGGACATGGTTCGCTGTGCCATGCGCGTTTACGGTGCGGCGGGACGACGCCGCGATGTTGTCGAGCTATACAGCGGCCACATGCACCACCTGCGAGAGCAGGTTCAAGGCGTGCCCGAGCCCGAGACAAGGCGCCTGTATGAGCGCCTGGTCGAAGGCAGGCTCAAGCGCGTGCTTGTCGAGCGATAAAAAACGGGCGCCCGAATCACTCGGACGCCCGCAGGCTACTCGGTATGGCCAGTCGGTTTTAGACGAGCTTGATCTTCTCGATATCCTTGCGCGAGGACTCGCGATACAGCGAGAACTTGCGGCCGATAACCTGAACGACGTCGGCGTGGCAGCGCTCGGCGAGCTCCTCGGCGGCCTCGCGGGCAGAAAGGCTGGAGCCGTCCAGCACGGAGCACTTAACGAGCTCGTGCTTCTCCAGGTAGGCAACCGTCTGCTCGACGGTGCCCTCGTTGACATCGGACTTACCGATGATGATGGCGGGGTTGAGGTGATGGGCCATGCTGCGAAGCTGCTTGACCTGGGCTCCTGTCAGTGCCATGGGTTCTCGCTTTCTATGTATGGGGCGCCCCGCAATGGGGCCTTAATCTACGTGAGCTGTCCCACGATAGCGCAGGAACGGCGCGGTGTGGAGCGCGTTTGCCCAGTTCGCAAAGAATGCGGATGCCGGGCGGGAAGACGATGCAAGCTTTAGATGGGCTACGGGCGGGGTATGGAGACCGGCTCCCATGCAATAAACGCCCAACGGACCTTGCGGACGTGGTCGAGCATGTAACGCCCCTGCGGTACGCCCTTGGACCCTGGCTCGCCGGCATGGGGATTCTCAATCATATGCTGAGCGACGTAGTCGCGTAGACGGTCAATCTTATCCTCGTTACCGTGCTCGAGCATGCGGGAGAAGTCCGCCACTCCCGCCTCAAGGCTATCGAAGGTATCGCGACGAGGCGATTCAAAGTACGTAACCTGCGGCAGGGCGCCCATCTGAATGAGGATATTGAAGGCATACACAAAGCCATTACTGCGGGTAACCGAGGCACCGATAGCGTTCATCAGGTGCAGGTCATAGCGCGGGCTGGAGTTGGCGACCATCGTGACAGCACAACGCCGACGAGCCGTACGGTCAAGCTTGGCAAGTGCTCCCTTCAGGTCGTTCGTAGTAACCGAGCGACTCGCAAAGGCAACATCTACAGTCTTGGCAACCGGCCCAACCAGATCCCAATCATCATCCCAAGCAAGCTCAAGCGGCGTAATCAGATCCTCGAGCCCGTAATACTCAATGCCGGCATCAAGGGTGCCCAACATAGCGGGGGAGAAGTCGGCTGCAATTACAGGATGCCCAGCCTGAGCAAGCGGAATAGCAATCGACCCAGCCCCGCACCCCATATCGAGCACCGACTCGCCAGGCTCAAGCGCCAACAGCTTTATAAAATCCCGAGCATACGGGGCAGTTTCCAGCGGACGAAAATGTCGAGCCCGCTTATCCCATTCAAAAGGATCATCAGCCCGATGCCGAGCGGCCTGCAGACGCATCCATTCGCCATTCCAATCCGCAGAAAGCAGCTCAGAACGAATCAAATCATCAGCCACGGGCCATCTCCCTCACAACAAAAAAGCGACTCCTCCCAAAAGAAGAGCCGCAACCAGCATATATCAGAAAGAACCGATCCAACGCTAAACCGCCATACCAGCAAAGTAGGGCAGAAGCGAAGCGACTGCCAAAGGGATAGAACCCAACTGAGGTCCCGTTGTGCGGGAGCCCCGGGGAGGGCAAATATATAAGGTCGATCGCGAGTTCCGCACGAGCCGGAGAGCACTTAATGTGCTCTCCGTGCGAGTCAGGACTGTCCGAGCAGGCGACCTTATATATTTGCCCTCCCCGGGGCTCCTCGCCAGTCCCCCTCAGCTAGTTCTTGAGCGAGTTCAGCGGCGCTGGGAAGCGTCCGCCGCGGTGGGCGAGCACGGTGCCGGCGTTGGGGTTCACCGGCATGATGGGCGCACGGCCAAACAGGCCGCCGTACTCGACGCAGTCGCCCACGCCCTTGCCGATGGCGGGAATCACGCGCACGGCCGTGGTCTTATTGTTGATGACGCCGATGGCCATCTCGTCGGCGATAATGCCGGCGATGGTCTCGACCGGGGTGTCGCCGGGGATGGCGATCATGTCCAGGCCGACGGAGCACACGCAGGTCATGGCCTCGAGCTTCTCGAGCGAAAGCGCGCCGGCCTCGACGGCGGCAATCATGCCGGCGTCCTCGGACACGGGGATAAAGGCGCCCGAGAGGCCACCCACGCTGGAGCTGGCCATGACGCCGCCCTTCTTGACGGCATCGTTGAGCATGGCGAGTGCGCAGGTCGTGCCCGGGCCACCGCAGGTGCCAACACCGATGATCTCGAGGATACGCGCGACGGAGTCGCCGATGGCGGGCGTGGGAGCCAGCGACAGGTCGACAATGCCCTTCTCGACATCCAGGCGACGGGCGGCCTCGCGGCTCATGAGCTCGCCGGCACGGGTGATCTTAAAGGCGGTCTGCTTAATCTTCTCGGCGACTTCCATCATCGATGCGGAATCGGGCAGCGTCTCCAGGGCTGCGGCCATAACGCCGGGGCCCGAGACGCCTACGTTGATGACGGCGTCGGCCTCGCCACCGCCGTGGACGGCGCCCGCCATAAACGGGGAGTCCTCGACCATGTTGGCAAAGCAGACAAACTTGGAAGCGCCGACGGAATCCTGGTCGGCCGTGAGTTTAGCGGCATCGATGATGGTCTGAGCCGCCATGAGCACGGCGTCCATGTTGATGCCGGCACGCAGACTGGCGACGTTGACGCTGGAGCAGACGCGGCTCGTGGCGGCGAGCGCCTGCGGGATGGACTGGATAACGCGGCGGTCGGCGTCGCCGATGCCCTTCTGGACGAGTGCGGAGAAGCCGCCCAGGTAATCGATGCCGAGCGTCTCGGCCGCGCGGTCGAGGGCATGCGCGATGGGGGTGAGGTCCTCATCCTTGCAGCACGCGGCGATCTGTGCCACCGGGGTGACGGAAACGCGCTTGTTGACGATGGGGATACCGTACTCGCGCTCGAGGTTCTCGGCGGTCTCGACCAGGTGCTCAGCCGTGTGCGTCACGTGGTCGTAGATCTTCGTGCACATGCGGTCGAGGTTCTCGTCACCGCAACCCATGAGCGAAACACCCATGGTGATGGTCCTGATGTCGAGGTTCTGCTCCTCAACCATGCCGCGGGTTTCCGCGATTTCTGCGGGCGTGATCGCCATCCTTGCACTCCTATCTGCCAAAACGAGCATAGTCTTGTCTATTCTAACGTGCCGCACGTGCCAAGTGGCACATGCGGCACGTTTTGGTGCTCGGTTGTTTCCGTTGTGTTACTGCCCAAAGACCTCTTCGGCGATGCGCGCGCTTTCGGCGGCATCCTTGGCGTAGTAGTCCGCGCCGATCTGCTTGGCGTATTCGGGGGTGAGCACGGCGCCGCCTACGATGATCTTGACGCCCGGAACCTCGGCATGGAGCAGCTTGATGGTCTCCTCCATGGCGACGACCGTGGTGGTCATAAGCGCCGAGAGGCCGACGAGCTTGATGTCACGCTCCCTCACGGTCTTGAGCACCTCTTGCGGGTCGACGTCGCGGCCCAGATCAAAGACGGTATAGCCGTAGTTATCGAGCAGCATCTTGACGATATTCTTGCCAATGTCGTGGATGTCGCCCTTGACGGTGGCCACGCAGATCTTGCCCTTGTCGGCAATCTCGCCGGCGGGCATCAGCCGCTTAATGGTGTCAAAGCCCACGCGCGCGGCCTCGGCCGAGGCCATGAGCTGCGGCAAGAAGAACTTTCCCTGGTCAAAGAGGACGCCAACCTCGTCAAGGGCGGGGATAAAGTGATTGTTGATGAGGTCCATGGCGTCGTGATCTGCCAGCAGACGCTCGGTTTCGGCCGCGATCTCGCCCTTGCGGCCCGAGACGACCATGCGACGAATCGGGTCGTCGTTGCCGTCGGTGCCGGCGGTGCCAGCAGCGGGCGCGGCGTCGGTCGATGCCGCCTGGGCTGCCGTCGGGTTTGCGGCGATTTTGTACGGATCGGTCCAGCCGGCGTAGCGCTCGATGTATCCGGTCGAGCCCTCGTCCTCAACGCTCAGCACGCGATAGCTGTAGACGGTATCCATAAAGCGCTTGGAGCCCGGGTTCATGATGGGGGCGTCCAGGCCCGCGCCAAAAGCGGCAGCCAAAAAGACCGAGCCAAGCAGCGGGCGGGCAGGCAGGCCAAAGCTGATGTTCGACACGCCGAGCGCGCATTTGACGCCCAGACGCTCCTTGCACAGGGACATGGCGCGCAGGATCTGTTCGGCCTGGCGTTGATTGGTCGAGGCGGTCATGACCAGGCAGTCGATGAGGATGCGGTCCGGGCCGATGCCGTAGCGGGCAGCCTCGGCCACGATGCGCTCGGCGATGGCGAAGCGAGCCTCGGCGGTATCGGGGATGCCGCCTTCATCGAGCGTGAGGCCAACGACGTTGGTGCCGTAATGGGCGACCAGCGGAAAGATCTCATCCATGATTTGCTGTTTGCCATTGACCGAGTTGATGATGGGCTTGCCGGCGTAGCGGCGCACGGCTGCCTCGACGGCTGCGGGGTCGGTGGAGTCGATCTGCAGCGGCAGCAGCGTGGAGCCCTGGAGCTGCTCGGTCGCCTGCTGGATGATCTTGACCTCGTCGATCTCGGGCAGGCCCACGTTGACGTCCAGGATGTCGGCGCCCTGTTCCTGCTGGCTGATGCCCTGGCTCACGACGTAGTCCAGGTCGCCGTCGCGCAGGGCCTGTTGCAGGCGCTTTTTGCCAGTGGGATTGATGCGCTCGCCGATGACGGCGATTTTGTGGCCGTCACAGGGAAGGTCCACGACCGTCTGGGCGCTCGTGACCGACATGCTGGGCTTGCGGCGGCGCGGGCTGGGCGTGTGGTTGTCGATGAGGGTGCGAAGTGCCGCCATGTGCGTGGGCGTGGTGCCACAGCAGCCACCCACGACGCTCACGCCGTCCTCGATCATGCCGGTGACGGCCTTGGCGTATTCGGGGGCCTGGATATCAAAGACGGTATTGCCGTCATCGTCCACGTGGGGCAGTCCCGCATTGGCCTGCACCATAACGGGCTTGTCGGTAACGGTGAGCATGAGTGCGGCGAGCCCTCGGAGCTCGGCCGGTCCCTGGCTGCAGTTGATGCCCAAAACGTCGGCGCCGATGGCGTCGAGCGTGATAGCGGCCACCTCGGGACTCGTACCCAGGAACGTGCGACCGTCTTCTTCAAAGGTCATGGTGGCAAAGACGGGCAGGTCGGAGTTCTCGCGGCAGGCGAGGACGGCAGCCTTGATCTCGGCAAGGTCGGTCATGGTCTCGATAATAAAGAGGTCCACGCCCGCATCGACGCCGGCGCGCACTTCCTCGGCAAAGAGGTCATAGGCCTCGTCGAAGCTCAGGGTGCCCAAGGGGCGCAGTAGGGCACCGATGGGGCCGATGTCGCCGGCGACGTAGTGGGCACCGGCCGCGCGGGCGCAGGCGACAGCGGCGGCAAAGACATCTGCCACGGTGGCGGCACCGTCGAGCTTGTGGGCGTTGGCGCCAAAGGTGTTGGCGGTAATCACGTCGCAGCCGGCCTCGACATATTGACGTTGGATATCGGTGATAACCTGGGGCTCCTCAAAGTTGAGCAGCTCGGGCAGGGCGCCGGCCTTCATGCCAGCCGCCTGCAGCATGGTGCCCATGCCGCCGTCGAACAGCAGGTGCCCCGTGCCCTCGATGGCGGCGCGCAGGCGAACGCCCTTAATGCGAAGGTCGTCGATCGTGCGCGTCTTGTATACAGCGCCATTACGGCGTGCGGCATCAACGGGCGCCGCCAGCGCGGCGCCGTCCAGATCATGAGTGATAAGCGGAGTAAACATCGAGGGCTCCTAATGGCTGGAATAGCAGGTGGTGTGGGCGGCGCGGAAGCGGCAGTGCTCGCGCATGCGGCAGATAGTGCAGGTAGGATGGCTCTGGGCGTCGTGGACCTCGCCGTCGAACAGACCAATTACCGCGGTCACGCTTTTGGTGGGCATGAGCAGGTTGGTAGGTGTGACGGTCAGCCCGATGAGCCGCGTGGCGTTGAGCGCAGCCACGATTGAGCGCTGGGCCGTAAGCGGGCAGTCGCCGTAGCCGGGACTAAAGCGCCAGTTACCGGCGAGTCCGTGCGCGGCGGCCGCAGCCTTGACCTGCTGGTCCATCTGCTCGACGGCGGCTTCTACATAGGCGGAGCACGCGGCATCGAGCACGGCTCCCTCTAGGGGCTGCTGGGCTCCCGTGGTGCGCAGGCGACGCTCGGCGTCCATGCCGAGAGTGCATGCCATGAGCGCGGCAAAGCGGGCGTCTTTGAGGTGGCGATAGATATCGCGACCGCGCAGCTCAACGTTGGTGCCGACCAAGCGAATGCAAGGCTCGCCCTGTTCATCGATTCCCGTGGCATCGACGGCAAATACGCGGCGCACGCCACGGGGTTCAATATCCAGCTCCAGACGCTCAACGACAAGCTCAATACGCTGCGACAGCTCGGGCTCAATCTGCTGACCGCCGTAGCCCAGATACCGCAGCATCTCGGCACGGTCGACACGAGGGTGGTGAGCAGCGTCGATACGGTAAAGCGCCGGCGACGCAAGGTCGGCCGGCACTTCAACAACGGTTGTATCGACGTGCGGTTTTTCCATTACCCCAGGCGCTCCATAATGGTTGCGGCGATCGCAGGACGATTCATAGTGTACAGGTGCAGACCGTCGGCACCGTGCTCTTTGAGGTCGCAAAGCTGGCGGGCGGCATAATCTACACCGGCTGCCTGCAGGCTCGCGGGGTCGTTCTCGTATTTGGCGAGAATCTTGATGACGGGGGAGGGCAGCGACGCACCGCACATAAAGACCATGCGGCTGATCTGCGACTTGCCCATAAACGGCATGATGCCCGCAGTAATGGGCACGGTGATACCGGCCTTGTCGGCAAGCTCGCGAAAACGGTAGAAGCACTCGTTGTCAAAAAAGAGCTGCGTCACAAAGAAGCTCGCGCCGGCGTCCTGTTTTTGCTTGAGGTGCTCGACCGAGAGGTTGAGATCCTCACAGGCAATGTGGCCCTCGGGGTAGGCTGCGGCGCCCACGCAAAAGCCGGCGTCGACGAGCTCGGGGATGAGGTCGCGGGCGTAGGCGTAGTCCGAGGCGGGCTTGTCGTCCTCGGTCGCGCCAGCGGGAAGATCGCCGCGCAGAGCCAGTACATTTTCTACGCCGGCGGAGTGGTATTCGTCGATCTTGGCGGCGATATCGGCGTGCGAGCGGCCCACACAGGTAAGATGTGCCACCGAGGGTGTATCGAATTCGCTCGTAATCATATGCGCTATGGGGGCGGTGGTGGCACCGTTGCCGGAGCCGCCGGCCGAGCAGGTGACCGAGACAAAGCTCGGCGAAAGCTTGCACAGATTGCCTGCCACTTCGCGAGCCGTATCGAGGGTCAGCTCGCCCTTGGGCGGGAACATCTCAAACGAAACGGGCGCGGTGCCCTGGGATGCTGCCTGCTTAAAAACCTCATCGACGCGCATATCGTGCTCCTTTAGATGCCTGGGTGCGATGTTTTGTTGCAAGGATTCTACAGCACCACTGTGCTAAGGTGGAGTTTCTCTCTCGATTTGGGGATACCAATCGAAAATGCTTCGCTATCGGCATTTCCTATAACAGGGCAGTCAATGTAGGATGGGGCTATATTGAATGGTATCTGATGCGAAATACCAGTTAAGAAAGCCCCGTCCCAAATTGACTACCCTTAAACCATGGGGAGAGGTCTGCAATTTATGCAGTTGATTGGCTGTTGAGGGTGGCAACGCCGCCTCGATAGGGTAACCTCAATGATTGGTTTCGCGACGGCAACATAACGGTAATGTCGCGGAAACACGGCGAGTCTAAGCTATGACTCGTTCGTTAGTAATCAACACCGCTTCTCACGCGGTGCCGATACGAAGGGAGTTCCGTATGGCCGAACTTACTGACCGCTTCGGGACCATGGTGTTCTCTGAGGAAGTCATGAAGGACTACCTCCCCAAGGACATTTGGAAGCGCCTTGCTGCAACCCTCGAGGGCGGTGAGCCGCTCGACCTGGATGTGGCCAACGCCGTTGCCCATGCCATGAAGGTCTGGGCCATCTCCAAGGGCGCGACGCACTATGCGCACTGGTTCCAGCCTCTTTCGGGCATTACTTCCGAGAAGCACGACAGCTTCTTGGAGCCCAACCACGACGGCACCGCCATTACCAAGTTTACGGGCAAGAACCTCATCCAGGGCGAGCCGGACGCCTCCAGCTTCCCCAACGGCGGCCTGCGTGCCACCTTCGAGGCCCGTGGCTACACCGCTTGGGACCCCACTAGCCCCGCCTTTATCAAGGACGATGTCCTGTGCATCCCCACGGCTTTCTGCTCCTACACGGGCGAGGCCCTGGACAAGAAGACCCCGCTGCTGCGCTCCATGACCGCGCTCTCGCGTGAGTCCAAGCGCGTTTTGGCGCTGTTTGGCAAGACCCCCAAGAAGGTCGTTCCTTCCGTGGGCGACGAGCAGGAGTACTTCCTGATCAAGAAGGATGCCTACCGCAAGCGCAAGGACCTGGTCATCACCGGCCGCACCCTCTTTGGTGCTGCTCCCTGCAAGGGCCAGGAGCTCGAGGAGCACTACTTTGGCGCTATCCGCCCCACCGTCTCGGCCTATATGAAGGACCTGGACGATGAACTGTGGGCGCTTGGCATTCCCGCCAAGACCAAGCACAACGAGGTTGCTCCCTGCCAGCATGAGCTCGCACCGGTCTATGGCGAAGTCAACGAGGCCATCGACCAGAATCTGGTCATGATGGAGAAGATGAAGCTCATCGCCTCCCGCCACGACTTGGTCTGCCTGCTGCACGAGAAGCCCTTCGAGGGCATCAACGGTTCGGGCAAGCACAACAACTGGTCGCTTGGCACTGAGTCCGAGAATCTGCTCGATCCGGGCGACACCCCGCTCGACAACCTGCAGTTCATCGTCTTCCTCACCGCGGTGATCGAGGCCGTCGATAACTATCAGGAGCTCCTGCGTGCCTCTGTTGCCTCGGCCGGCAACGACCATCGTCTGGGCGCCAACGAGGCTCCTCCGGCGATTATGTCCATCTTCCTGGGCGACCAGCTTACCGAGGTCGTCGAGAAGATCATTGATGGCAAGGCTTCCGTCCATGCCACGCGCGGCGTACTCGACCTGGGTGCCGATACCCTGCCCAAGCTGATGCAGGACAACACCGACCGCAACCGCACCTCCCCGTTTGCCTTCACCGGCAACAAGTTCGAGTTCCGTGCCTGCGGCTCCGAGCAGAACGTTTCCGACTCCAACCTGGTGCTCGATGCCGCCGTGGCCAAGTCGCTCAAGTCCTTCGCCGACGCGCTTGAGGGTACGCCCGAGGATGAGTTCCAGGACGCCGCGCTCGAGTACTGCAAGAAGGTCCTGACCGACCACCAGCGCATCCTCTTCTCCGGCGATGGCTACTCCGACGAGTGGCCCGTCGAGGCCGAGAAGCGCGGCCTTGCCAACAACAAGACCACGGCCGACGCCCTGCCCGCCTTTGTTTCCGATAAGGCCATCGCGCTCTTTGAGGAGACGGGTGTCCTGACCAAGGCCGAGGCTCAGTGCCGCTACGACTGCAAGCTCGAGAAGTACAACAAGCTCATGAACATCGAGGCCACCACGATGGTTCGCGAGGCGCGTCGTACCTATCGCCCGGTCATTACCGCCTATGCCACCAAGGTCGCTAAGGGCCTTGAGACTATTCGTGCCGCCGGTGCCGAGGCCGCCATGCAGTGCGAGCAGAACACGCTCAACAAGCTCTGCAACGGTATCACCACCATCAACGACTCCATCAAGGCGCTCGACGCCGTGCATCAGAAGGCCGAAGCCCTCGATGGTCAGGAGCAGGCCAATGTGTATGCACACGAGGTCGTTCCCGCTATGGATACGCTGCGCGCCGCCGTGGATGCCATGGAGGAGATCGTGGCCGCCGACTACTGGCCGGTCCCGACCTACGACGACATTCTGTTCTATGTGTAGAACGTAACTGACATATCGTCACGGTATTGAGCCGGGGTCCGCATCGCGCGGGCCCCGGCTTTTTTGTTGAACAAATTCACTAGGGCGGCGTCCGTTCGCGCCATTTGTTAGGGCAGGGGTGTGCGCGTTGCCGTGTCGTGAAAATGGAAGATGCTCGGAATATAACGCGCCTCGACATACTCAAATTGAGTTCCGGTTGAGTCGAATGTCTGGCTGGTTATGACCGCCAGATACGAAGAAGAATCGACGTCAAGCAACCGGCAGTCCTCGGCGTCAGGCTGGGCGAGTGTTATCGTTCGTTTGCTCACGGCAATGGTGAGTCCTAGCTCATCTTCGATGTAATGGAAGAGCGACAGGGTAGCATTCTGCTCGTTTAAGCCGGGGACGGAAGAAGTTAGGAAGTAGTGGCGGTCGACTAGGACCGGTTTATCGTCGAGCATGCGGACGAGCTTCAAATGCGTAAGGTCTTCTCCTTCGGGAAATCCCGTCAATTGAGCTAGATACTTATTGGTGCTTACGTGTTCGAAATAGACGATTTTTGACGTTGGAATTGCTCCGATCGCGTGTGCCGATTCGCTGAACGAAGAAAGGCCACTTACGGTGAATGCGCCCTCTTTGCTGGTACCTGCAAGTGACGTCTCGATTACGAGGACTCCCTTGCCTTTAATGGACTGAACTAGACCTTCATTTGCGAGAAGTGAGATGGCCTTGCGCACCGTCATTCGAGAGCAGGAGAACTCTTTGGAAAGATTTTGTTCGGAAGGAAGGAGCGACCCCACGGGATGCTTGCCTTCGACAATCCGCTCTCGTAGGCTTCGGTATATTTCACTGTACAGGATTCTTGCCAAAATGCTCTCCTTATTGAGGTTGTACGGAATGCGTCGAATCGGCGCGATTATCCGCTTCTACCAATTATAGGAAGTGGAGACACTTAAAGTTGCCGTTTACCGCCATAAATCAACCGTTCACCCGCGTGCCTAACATGTCTAGACAGATAGCAAATCATGTGGCTATAATTCAAGTCGTCAAGTACATGTCTAGACAGGAGGATTGCAATGGCAAAGCAGAGTTATGCAGTTACTATCGCGGGAGGCGGAAGCACTTATACGCCGGGCGTTGTTCTGACACTTCTCGCGAAGCGCGATGTGTTCCCCATCAATAGGATTACGCTCTATGACAACGATGCCGAGCGTCAGGGGACAATTGCCAAGGCATGTGCCATCTACATCAAGGAGAATGCTCCAGAGGTAACCTTCAGCTATACGACCGACCCTGAGGAGGCCTTCACAGGCATCGACTTTGTACTTGCCCAGATTCGCGTTGGCAAGTACGCTATGCGCGATAAGGACGAGAAGATCCCCCTGCGCTATGGCGTTCTTGGCCAAGAGACCTGTGGTCCTGGTGGCATTGCTTATGGCTTGCGCTCCATTGGCGGCGTACTCGAGATCCTTGACTACATGGAGAAATACAGTCCCGACGCATGGATGCTCAACTACTCCAACCCCGCGGCGATCGTTGCTGAGGCGACACGCCGCCTTCGCCCGGATTCAAAGATCATCAACATCTGCGACATGCCAATAGCCCTGATGGATATCATGGCTCAGATGTGTGGTCTCAAGGACCACAACGACCTCGTCGTCGGCTACTACGGCCTCAATCACTTTGGCTGGTGGACAAAGATTCACGACCGTGCTGGCAATGACCTTATGCCCACTATCAAGGCCCAAATGGCTAAAAACGGTTATGCCGGCGAGGATTCCGGCCTTGAATTCGTCGATGCGTCTTGGGACCAGACGTTCCGTAAGGCTAAGGATGTTTACGCGCTCGATCCGAATACCATCCCGAACACCTACCTCAAGTACTATCTCTTCCCGGACTATGTGGTTGAGCACACCGACCCCAACCACACCCGCACCGACGAGGTCCGTGAGGGTCGCGAGAAACGCGTCTTCGGCACCGCGCGTCAGATTATCGAAAAGGGCACGTCTGAGGGTTTCGGCCTTAAGCCGGATACCCACGCTGAGTACATTGTCGATCTCGCTCGCGCTTTGGCAGAGAACACTCGTGAACGTTTCTCGCTGATTGTTCCCAACGACGGGGCTGTGTCCAATTTTGACCCAACGGCTATGGTCGAGATTCCCTGCATCGTCGGCAGCGACGGCTACGAGAAAATTTGCCAAGGTGAGATTCCGCAATTCCAGAAAGGACTTATGGAGGAACAGGTCTCGGTCGAAAAGCTTGCAGTGTCTGCTTGGGTCGACCATTCCTATCAGGAGCTTTGGCAGGCGCTGACGCTTTCGAAGACGGTCCCCTCTGCCTCCGTTGCAAAGAAAATCCTTGACGATCTCATTGAGGCGAATAAGGAGTTCTGGCCAGAACTCCACTAGTATCGGAAATCAATTTTGTGAATGATGGCGGGCGGCCGACCTTGGACAGGTCGCATGGGAGGAAAACCATGAGCGAAAGCAAAGAGCTTGCAAATCGCAAGCTCGGCGAGGACGTAGTTGGCCTCGTCGGCGGTAAGGAAAACATCCTGAGCATCTCGCACTGCATGACGCGTCTACGTTTCAAGCTGCGAGACGATGCGAAGGCCGATACTAAGGCAATTGAGTCTCATAAAGGCGTCATTCAGGTAATCAACGCGAATGGCCAGTATCAGGTTGTTGTCGGCATCAATGTGATTGAGGATGTTTACGATGCCGCAGTTGCCGCTTCTGGTGTCGAGGGGCTGGGCGAGGTTAATCTTGATGGTGAGCCCGTCAAGAAAGGAAACCTTGTTAGTGCCCTTATCGATACTATTTCAGGCGTAATCCAGCCGATTCTTGCGGTGCTGTGTGCCGCGGGCATGATCAAGGGTGTTTTGAGTATTCTCGTCGCCCTCGGATGGATTACGGCAACAGACGGCTTGTACCAGATTCTATATGCGGCTGGTGACGGCTTCTTCTACTTCCTGCCGATCATCCTTGGCTATACCGCGGCAAAGAAGTTTGGCTGCAGTGAGTTCGTTGGCATGACGCTCGGTATCGCACTTACGTATCCGGCGATGGTCAACATCACATCGGGCGATGTTTTGGGAACGGTTCTTGCCGGCACTCCCTTTGCCATGAACTACTACACGACTTTCCTCGGCATACCCGTCATCATGCCGTCTTCGGGTTATACGAGCTCTGTCATTCCGATTATCATCTCTGTTTGGTTCGCGGCAAAGCTGGAGAAGTGGTGCCGCAAGCATTTCTCTGAGTATGTAAAGTTCTTCTTTGTGCCTACATGCGTGCTCGTTGTGATGGTCCCCGCTACCTATTTGATTATTGGCCCGATTGCCACCCTGATCACGAACCTCATGAGCCTGCTGTTTAACTCCCTCTACAGCTTGCCTGTCATCGGCGGCGCGCTCGGCGGCATCGTGCTTACTGCCATTTGGCAGCCTATGGTCATCTTCGGCTTCCACTGGAGTGTCATTGCCCTCATGCTGGTGAACATTGCCTCCCAGGGCTGGGATATTGTCATGGCGCCGTACATGGTTTGCTCGTACGCTCAGTCCCTTGCCGTCCTTGCCATTCTTCTGAAGACTAAGGACGTAAAGCTCAAGCAGCTTGCATGGCCGGCGTTCATCTCGGGCTTCTTCTTCGGCATCACCGAGCCCTGCATCTACGGCGTGACCCTTCCGCGCAAGAAGCCTTTTGTCATGAGCTGCATCGCCTCTGTGCCCGGCGGCCTAATCATCGGTGCTCTTGGTACCAAGATGTTCGCCTTCACCGGCGGCGGCTTCTGCGCCTTCCCGGGCTTCATTGATCCGTCCGGCGCAATGGGCGCGAGCTATCTGATTTACGTAATCATAGCCATCGTGGTTTCCAGCGTGATTTCATTCCTGCTTACGTATGCGACGTACAAGGAGGACGTGCCGGCGGTAGAGGCTGCAAAGTAGCCAAAGAAGTGGAGCCGCGGAACAAGTATTTCCCCGCGCGCCAGCAATCTGACAAGGTCGTCCTTGGATAAGCGCCGAGGGCGACCTCGTCTTGTACTGATTTCGTTCGAGAGGCAGTGGTTGAGGGTGCCTAATATTATCTTTGACAATAAGATGGGCGAGGCATGCCTTGCGGCGTGGAGGTCCGCAGGTGTGGAAGTCCGCTCAGTCGTGGTCCGACAAGATGGTGAAGTCGTCTTCGAGCATGCGGCTGCGCCGTTCGCCCTCGAACACGTTCACCCGCTCTATTCTGTGACTAAGTCCTTCACCTCGGTTGCTGTCGGGATGTTGGTGAATGAAGGACGGCTGTCGCTGACCGATCGCTGGATTTCATACTTCCCGGAATATGAAGGCGAGATTGCGGATGAGCGCTTTCACAATGTGACGGTTCGCAATTTGCTGACTATGACGATGGGGCAGGAGAGTGACCTTTCGTATATTGGCGCGGGAGACGACTGGGCACATGAGGTTCTTCATCGTGAGTTTGACTGGAAGCCGGGCGAGGTCTTTCACTACGATTCGCTGTGTTCACATTTATTGAGCATGCTCGTGCAACGCATAAGTGGAACGAAAGAATCCGATTATCTCGCCGAACGTTTGTTTACGCCGTTAGGCATTAGAAATTGGTGGTGGGAAGAGGATCAAGCCGGTCATACGACCGGAGGTTTTGGTCTTCACCTTTCGACACCGGATTTGGCTAAGTTTGGTCAATGTTTGCTGGATGGCGGCAAGTGGCGTGGGGAACAGATCATTCCCGCGGAATGGGTTGCCGAGGCGACGAAGATTCAGATGGAAACGAGCCCCTTTTATCCGTCTGAGGCGACTGAAGACAGCAATGGCTATGGATACCAGTTCTGGATGTGCCGGCGTGGCGGGTTCAGATGCTCTGGCCTTTTTGGGCAGCTGTGCTACATACGGCCCACAGATGGCCTTGTCATCGCCGGCTCGAGTTCCACGACAGGAAGTAAGGCGCTGCTTGATCCGCTGTATGAGGTATTGTTCAAAGAGTCTAATGTTCGGGAAACGGTGGCTTCCGAACGTGACTTCGATAGCATTCCCTTGCCAGCTGGGTTGGCTTCTGGCGGACGTTTGAGTTCATTACGCCTCGAGGGCATTCACCGTTGCATTTTCGGGGATTTTGAAGAGATCGATATTCGATTTCATGAGAATGAGCTGGATTTATCTCTGTTGCGCGATGGTCGCGAGTACGGCGTGAGGGCCGGCTACAAGTCTTGGGTTTGTAAATCGGGCGATGGGGCCGGAGTCGGAGACCTCTTTCCTTTCGTGACTCATGAAGCTGAGAGGGACGATGCCCCCGCATGGGATGTTCGCAAGTTGTTTGCAGCGTATGCCTGGACTTCGCCAACAAGTTTACAAATCGAGACCAGGGAACTGGACTACACACGGCGCTGTTTTATCGATGTACGGATCGGAGGTATTTATGCTGTGTGCAGGGTGCGAGTTGAGGGAATGTGCTGTTTCCCGGCGCCCTCGGAACTCACAGCGATTTTGAAGTTGGGATAATTTTTCAAGGCGTGCGATTGATAAGAAAGCTTGTCAACATCACGGCTAATGAAGACGGAGCTGTCTCCAGGCAATGTTTTTCGATACGGACGTTTCAGATATCGTATTGCTAGGGACTAAGTTAATCACTTGTTAGGGTCGAAGCGTAAGTGCGTTTCCTCGGCTCCGCGCCCTGTTGAGTTCGAATCCCGGTACATGGCAGCAAAAAGCCCGCTATCGTGAGGATAACGGGCTTCTCATTTCAAATGGTGCCCCCAGCGGGATTCGAACCCGCGATATCCACCTTGAAAGGGTGGCGTCCTTGGCCGCTAGACGATGGGGACAGCGGGAAAGAGTATAGCAGACTTTTTTGCCGGCGCGTATATCGTTGGCAAACTGGAAAACCACCACACAGGAGTAGGCTTTTATTCCGATTTTCAAATATCTCAATCTGTAACATCTGGGCGGGCAAATCGGCTCTATCTGTTACAGATCGAGACAGACGGCGGGCATCGGGACGAACATCTCATTCTGTAACAGTAAGACGACTTTTAACGGCCTAGATGTTACAGATCGAGACAAACAAACGTGGCAGATCAAAACCACCACAAAGGTGCCTGTCCCCTTTGTGGTGGCGGGGCGTTAGGGGAGGAGCTTCATCGCGGCGTCGTGGGCAGCGTGCTCGTAGGTGTCGTCGAGGGGCTTGAGCGGCAGCAGAGCGTTGGCCTGTGCGTCGCCACGGCGCTCGAGGGCGTGGGCGATGAGCCGGTCGGCGAGCTCGGGGTTCTTGGGCAGTGCCGGTCCGTGTAGGTACGTGCCGATGACGCCCTTGTAGATGAGGCCCTCAAAGCCATCGTCGCCGTTGTTGCCGGTACCCGTGACGACGGACGTTCCGAGCGGCGTGGCCTCAGCATCGAGCAGGGTGCGGCCGCCGTGGTTCTCGAATCCCACAAAGGGCTCGGGTGCCAGGTCGGTTTTGACGGCGACGTTGCCGATCAGACGGTTGGAGCCGCGCACGGTTTCGGCGGCAATGACGCCCAGACCCTCAATGCGATCGTCGCCCATGTAGTACGAACGGCCGAGCAGCTGATAGCTGCCGCAGATTGCGAGCAGCGAGCCGCCGTCCTCAACATAGGCCGCGACCTTGTCTTTTTGAGCGAGCAATTCATGTGCCACAGCCAACTGGTCGCGGTCGGAGCCACCGCCCATCATGACGATATCGGCGTCGGTGAGATCGAGCGACTCACCCATACGGACCTCGTCCACGCGCACGGGGATGCCGCGCCAGGCGCAGCGGCGCTCGAGGGCAATGACGTTGCCGCCGTCGCCATAGAGGTTGAGGGCATCGGGATACAGGTAGACGATGCGCAGGGGGCGCGAGAGCTCGACCGGCGCAATATCGGTGGGGACAGCGCTGCCATCGGCGCGCGTTGCGGCGTGGGAGGGAACCGAGCTCGCATCGGTGCCCTTAAGCTCATCGAGTTCCTTGACCAGCGGCGGGAAGGCCGTGTAGTTGGCGACGGCGTAGAAGGTGTCATCGGCGATCTCGTCTGCCACGGCGCCGATCGCCTGCTCGATATTCGAGATGATGGCGGCGTCGATGCCGGCGTACTTCAGACGTACCTGCATATCGTGTGCACGCGTGCCGCCGGCAAAGGCGACAAGCCCTGGGGTATCGGCGATGCGCTCGAAGTCGACGTCGTAGATCCACGAGACATCGTGGCCGTCGGCGTCGTTGTCGTTCAGGAAGAAGGCACAGAGTCTGCCGCCCGCCGTCTTAATGGACTGGATCTGTCGATCGAAGCCCACGGGATTCTTGGCCAGGTTTGCCTCGACGGTACGGCCGGCGATCTCCCAGCGGCCCATGCGTCCGCCGGCGGGGACGTAGGCATCGAGCGTGGGCTGTAGGTGAGCTGCGTCCACGCCCAGCTCGCGCGCCGCAAAGAAGGCGGCGGCAACGTTGTAGACCATGTACAGGCCGTTGTAGCGCGTGACGATGTGCGTTGCAGGTGCGTCGGTATCGGGTCCAAAGTTCAGGTCAAAGCCGTAGCCACTGCAGGTGAGCTCAACGCCTGTCACGCGACGGACCAGCGCGGGACGACCCCAACCGCACGAAGGACAATGATAGGCGCCGAGTTGGCCGTACTGCACATAGTCGTACTCCAGCGGCGCGTTGCACTGCGAGCAAAAACGCGAGTCGCTAATGCGATCGGACTCGGTGCCCGTGGCGCCGTCGATGCCAAAGGCGATGCTCGTGTTGGGGACGCGTGCGGCGATCGAGGCGCACAGCGGATCGTCGGCGTTATAGATGAGCGTCGTTGCCGGCGAAAGCTCCAGCGCGTGGGCGATGACGTCCTGGGTGTGGTCGATCTCGCCGTAGCGGTCCAGCTGGTCGCGGAACAGGTTGAGCAGCACAAAGTAGGTCGGCTTGAGCTTGGGCAGGACGCGCACCGTGTAGAGCTCGTCGCACTCAAAGACGCCTACGCGCTTGCTGCTGGCGGTTCGCTTAAGGTTGCCGCGTGCCTCGAGCAACGCGCCCACCACGCCCGGCTCCATGTTGTTGCCGGCGCGGTTGCATACCACGGTGGCGCCGCTGGCGGCAACGGCATCGGCGATGAGGTTGGAGGTGGTGGTCTTGCCGTTGGTGCCGGTGATCACCACGCTGCGGTCGACAAGGCCCGCGAGGTCGCTTAGCAGCTCGGGGTCAATCTTCATGGCGATGCGGCCGGGGAGTACGCCGCCCTGGCGCTTAAGGACGGAGCGCAGTCCCCAGCGGGCGATATCGCTCGAGGTGCAGGCGAGAGATGAGCGGAAGTTCATGAAGCCGTTCCTAACGTGAATGACATGGTCGTGACGTTTGTGCCGTTAAAAGCCGTAACGGCGCGCAAATTCCTGGGCAAGCTGCGATACGTCTTCGCAAGCGTTGGCCCAGGGGGCAAAGTCGGGAGTATCCGAGATGATGCCGTCGGCCTCCCAAACTGCCTGATGCGAAAGGTCCCAGGGGTCGTGCGGTTCGGGCCG
Source organism: Collinsella sp. wc0583 (assembly GCF_046116915.1). NCBI lineage: Bacteria > Bacillati > Actinomycetota > Coriobacteriia > Coriobacteriales > Coriobacteriaceae > Collinsella > Collinsella sp. wc0583. The sequence continues at coordinate 213,434 of NZ_JBJXBN010000004.1, forward strand.
GCAGGGAAGGTACGGTGTCTGATACATGGGGTTCAGCAAAAAGAACGCGCCGCCCTCGCAGCGGTTGGCAAACTCGCGCAGCGCGCGTGTCGCCGGGCGCATCTTGTTCGTTTTGAACAACAGGATCGTGCGGGCGAGTAGGTACCAGGGGGAGCTCTCGAGGGCATCGGCCCCCATCTGCTCCTCGAGCTGGTGGGCCAGGGCAAAAAAGCCGTCCTCGTCTTCCAGGCGAGCGAGGGCGAGTAGCACGGTGCCTGCAGCTCGGGTGGGATAGCCTTCCGCCTTAAGAACGCGGCGAGAATAGTTGGCGGCAGCACGGTAGCGGGCGCTCGCCATGCACAGCTGCGAGATGGCCTCAAGCGTGTGGAGCCACCCGATAAGTGCCGGCTCGTTCACGGTGAGATCTGCCGCCGTCACGCCGTCCGTCAAAACTTTGTTGGCCCAGTAGTGTGGGGCCTCCATATCGAACCCGGGCACACTTTGCTGCAGGTAATCGGTCGTGGTCGCCTCGAGCTTCATCAGGTCGCCCAGGCAGGCGTCAACGGGCGTGTCCGCCAAAATGATGGCGAGCAGCTGGGCATCGAGGACATGTGCATCGACGCGGACAATTTTGAGCAGCTCATCGCGCATGTCGTCGAACAGGCGATTACGCGTCTGTTCGAACTCCTCGTCACTGCCCATGTCCTCGATGCGATGGAGCTCGTCGAGCAGGTGGCGATGAACACCGGCGTAGGACAGCAGCGCCTGGGCATGCTCGGACTGCGCATACTTTTGGGGATTCGCGCTAATGTCGTTATGGACAAGCTCGCGTGCTGCATCGGTGAGCTCGGGGTGCGACGCCAGATAGGTGCGCTCCAGGTAGGCGGGGATGTAGACGCTCGGATCCATTAGAGGTCTCCTCCCTTAAACGGCAAACCCTGCTCGGCCGCCTGCAGGATGCGCTCATCGATTTGGGAACGCACGATATCGTTGGTGGCGACCCAGGCGGCAAAGCTGGCGTTGTCGGGGGCGCCCAGGCCCTCCTGCAGCACCGGCGTCGCCTCGGACAGCGCGAGGACAAGCTCGTCGGTGGAGCCTACGCCTACGTTGACGCGGGCATAGACGCCATCGGGAAACTCGGTTTGGAAGTAGAGTGCCTCGGCTGCGTGCGGGCACGAGCGTGCAAGGATGCGCAAGTAGTGCTCGGCACCCTCGTAGTCCAGCTCGCGCCAGGCAGCGCTCATCAGCGCGATGAGCGTCCACGGGTCCAAGTCGCGCTCCGCATCCTTGGGACGACGGCGCAGCGGCGTGTTGGCGAGATAGGGGACGGAGTGGGCAGAGCGAAAGCGCTTGAGCTCCTCGGCGGGGTATTCGAGCTTTGCCATGGCGAGCATCGCGGTGTGGCGGACGCCGGCAGGATCGTTGGGGGCAAAGTCGAGGCTGCGGTTTGCGGCTTCGAGCGACATGCGATAGCGGCCGCTAATGAGCGCGCGCGATGCCAAGGCGGCAAGCCAGCGCAGGTAGGGGCGGCGCATAAGGTCGCCAGCGGCCTCGCGCTCGTAGGGGTCCTGCGCCGAGGCGATCTTAAGCGCCAGATCGTGCTCCACCTCGTCGCACTTGGACACCAGATACTGCACGTATTCCTCGTTGGATTCGGCGGCGAGGGCGGTCAGCATGCGCTGAGCGTCCCAGTTGGTGGGGTCGAGCGCGGCTGCCTCGCGGAGCATGTTCTCGGCAGCTGCCTCTTCCTGCTCTGCCTGGGTATCGTCAGGGATAAAGGGAATGCGGTAGTCGACAGCCTCGACCACCTTGGCAATGAGGTGCCCGGCGCGGTCGCGGTCGTGCACGATGAGCGGTGCGGGGTTGCGGGTGAATTGTTCCATCAGATGCTCTACGGCGGCAGCGTCGGTGAGCGGGATATTGTCGCGGCGCAAGGCCTCAAGAACGAGGCGATGGCAATTCTCTTGAATGGGATCGAATGCCATGGGGCCTCCTTTGCTGCGGTTAGGGTTCAAATGTTTCTATATAAAGTTCTAGTTTACCCGCATGTGGCACAACGGGGGTGCCGCACTTGGACTTGCACCTTTGCACCACGAAGACGGATGTCGCACAAATGTCGGCACCTTGGACGACCGAGTGGTATCACGGTGCCGCAAACGGTCGATTTTTGGCGGCGAACGGTGCATATTTTGGAGGGGCACGGTCCTGCCCGGGATATGTGGTCAACCTTGATAAAACGTTTGCCCAGCTTGGGAGTATGGATGCCGCACAAGGGTCTTCAGGGATAGAAAAAACGTTTCATCATTGTTGGCTTTAGGTGAATAACTGACCAACCAGAACGGTAAAATAGTGTTTGTCTGAGCGTTGAGACGTTTAGACATCGCGCATTGTCATCGCCGGCAACGCGCAAACCGGTCCTAACGGAGCCAATTGGGTGCTCCGTTATATACGCAAGTCTAAGAGGGGCTTGTTTAGGAGGCACAGTATGGGACGTTTTACCAATCCTCGCGATCTGTACTTTGGTGAGGGCGCTCGCCACGAGGTGAAGAACCTCAAGGGCAAGAAGGCCATCATCGTTTCTGGCGGCAGCTCTATGCGCCGCGGCGGGTTCTTGCAGGACGTCGAGGCCGACCTCAAAGAGGCCGGCATGGAGGTCAAGCTTTTCGAGGGCGTCGAGTCCGATCCCTCCATCGAGACCGTCATGAAGGGCGCAGCCGCTATGCGCGACTTCGAGCCCGACTGGATCGTTGCTATCGGCGGCGGTTCGCCCATCGATGCTGCTAAGGCCATGTGGGTCTTCTACGAGTATCCCGAGGAGTCCTTCGACAACATCATCCAGCCGTTCAGCTTCCCCGAGCTGCGTCAGAAGGCTCATTTCTGCGCCATCTCCTCTACCTCCGGCACCGCTACCGAGGTCACCGCGTTCTCCGTCATTACCGACTACGCCAAGGGCATCAAGTACCCGCTGGCCGACTTCAACATCACCCCTGATGTCGCCATCGTCGACCCCGAGCTCACCTACACCATGCCCGCCAAGCTGTGCGCTCACACCGGCATGGATGCTCTGACCCACTGCATGGAGGCCTATGTTTCCACCTGCGCCTCTATGTTCACCGACGCCAACGCCCTGCACGGCATCCGCGAGATCGTCGAGTGGCTGCCCAAGTCCTATGCTGGCGACCATGAGGCCCGTCAGCACATGCACGAGGCTCAGTGCATCGCCGGTATCGCCTTCTCCTCGGGCCTGCTCGGCATCGTTCACTCCATGGCTCACAAGACCGGTGCTGCCTTCGAGAACGGCCACATCATCCACGGTGCCGCTAACGCCATGTACCTGGGCAAGGTCATCCAGTGGAACTCCAAGGATCCCCGTGCTGCCGAGCGTTACGCTTACGTGGCCAAGGAGATCCTGCACCTTCCCGGCGAGACCAACGAGGAGCTCATCGCTGCGCTCGTCCAGAAGATCCGCGACCTCAACGACCAGCTCAACATTCCGCAGTCCATCAAGGATTACGCGAATGGTGGCGTGAAGGTCGACGCCGAGAACCCGCAGATGGTTTCCGAGGAGGAGTTCCTCGCCAAGCTGCCCGAGATCGCCGCGAACGCCGAGCAGGACGCCTGCACGCCCGAGAACCCGCGTGAGACCAAGGCTGCCGACTTCGAGAAGATCCTCAAGGCCTGCTACTACGACACCGACATCGATTTCTAATCGACTCTTGTTATCGTAACGAGGGGCTCCGCACGTATCTGTACGGAGCCCCTTTCTTTTTTAGAGAATGGGATAGTTATGGCTGCAATTTTCAATAGCCCCAGCAAGTACATCCAGGGTCCGGACGAGCTCGCCAAGCTCGGCTCCTATGTCGAGCCGCTCGGCGCTAAGGCCCTCGTTATCGTGACGCCTTCGGGCAAGAAGCGCGTCGGCGCCAAGATCGAGGGCGGCTTTACCAAGGCTAAGGCCGAGCTGCTGTTTGAGGACTTTAACGGCGAATGCTCCAAGGGCGAGGTCGATCGCCTGGTTGCGCTCGCCCGCGACAACGGTTGCGACATCATCGTCGGCGTCGGTGGCGGCAAGATCCTCGACACCGCGAAGGCCGTCGCCTATTACCTGGAGTCCCCGGTTATCATTTGCCCCACCATTGCCTCGACCGATGCACCGTGCTCGGCACTTTCGGTACTTTACACCGATGACGGCCAGTTCGATAAGTATCTCTTCCTTAAGGCAAACCCCAATATCGTCCTGATGGATACGACGGTTATCGCGGCGAGCCCGGTGCGCCTGACGGTTTCCGGTATGGGCGATGCGCTCGCAACCTACTTCGAGGCCCAGGCGACGCACGATGCCGACGGCGGCACCTGCGCTGGCGGCAAGGGCGGCATGGCCGGCCTGGCGCTCGCCAAGCTCTGCTACGAGACGCTTATGGCCGATGGCGTCAAGGCCAAGGTTGCGCTGGAGAAGGGTGCGCTCACGCCTGCCGTCGAGCATATCATCGAGGCCAATACGCTGCTTTCGGGCATTGGCTTTGAGAGCTCGGGTCTCGCTGCGGCCCATGCCATCCATAATGGCTTGACGATGCTGCCCGAGTGCCACAGCATGTATCACGGCGAGAAGGTCGCCTTCGGCACCATCGTCCAGCTGGTACTCGAGGATGCCCCGACTGAGAAACTCGAGGAAGTCTTGGGCTTCTGCATTGAGCTGGGTCTGCCGGTCACGATGAAGGAACTTGGCGTTGCTGAGCTTACGCGCGAGCAAGCCATGATTGTTGCCGAGGCCGCCTGCGCGCCCGATGACACCATGTGCAATATGCCGTTTGAGGTGACGCCCGAGATGGTCGCCAACGCCATCCTGGGTGCCGACGCACTGGGCCACTACTATCTCATGGATGAGTAAATCAAGCTAAGGAAGGGGCAAAGCCAGCAGATGGCTTTGCCCCTTTTTGCTATGGTGCAAAGGGGCAAGGTTACTTTGCACCAATCGTTGTTTGATGAAGGGCGGATTCTCGTATGGCGCTTCCTATGGTTTACGGCGGTCCCGGCCGGTATGTTCAGGGGCCGGGCGAACTGTCGCGTCAAGGCAGGTATTTGTCATGGTTGGGCTGCGCTGCCTATGTCTTGTTTGACCAGGGCACCGAGGATCGGCTGTGCAGGCAGATCGTCGATGGATTTCTGGACGAAGATCTAAGCGAGCCGTTCTTTAAGATTTATGACGGTCCGTGTACGGAAGAGGCCGTTGTCGAAATGGCTAAGGAAGCCCAGGCCGAGTATTGCGACATGGTGGTGGGTATTGGCGGCGGCAAGATGCTCGATATCGCCAAGGCCGTTGCGTTTTATGCCGAGTTGCCGTTGTGCGTATGCCCCACGGCGGCGTCGATGGACGGTCCGTGCAGCGTGATTTCCGATGGCGATCTGCAGGGTGTTGCAAATGCGGTCTTTAGAAACGAGCGCAATATGGCCAACGAGCAGGCCAAGGTGACCAAACAAAAACTCGTGCAGCTCATGTGCGAGGCATAGCTTGGCACTTGATTGACCTTGTGCAATCGAGGCGGCGATAGGCCATGGGCTATTTGCCGCAAAGATGCTCCGCGTGTAATTTGCCCGAGGCGTGGGCCGATAGCGTATCATTATCTCTTGCTTGTTTGCACTGCTCAGGGAGGGGCCGCGCATGGCGCAGGAACACGATCTGTTTGATGACATTATCGAGATCAGCAAGGGTTTCGATTTTCTTAAAAACCCGCTTGGCGGCGTGACCGATGCACTCGATCCGTCGGCGCCGCAGTGGAATCCTGCTGACTACAAGGAGCGTCCGCGCGGCAACACCATTCCGTGCCTGACCTGCAAAAACGAAAAGAGCGGTTGCACCGCGTGCATGGACGTGTGCCCGGTCAACGCTATCGAGGTCGAGGAAGACTCCATCGAGATTCTCGACTCCTGCCGCAAGTGCGGTCTGTGCGCCGCTGCCTGCCCGACCGAGGCGATCATCTCGCCGCGCCTGGCGCCTAAAAACCTGTATGACGATATCGTCTCTGCTGCTACGAGCCACGAGACCGCCTACGTCACCTGCACGCGTGCCCTCAAACGCATGCCGCGTGAAAACGAGGTCGTCGTTGCCTGCGTGGGCGATATTACGGCAGAGACTTGGTTTTCGGTACTGGCCGACTATCCCAACGTGAGTGTGTACCTGCCGTTGGGCGTGTGCGATAAATGCCGCAACACCGGCGGCGAGGACATTCTGGGCGAGGCGATTGCGAAGGCCGAGGAGTGGTCCGGCACGGGTATGGGCTTGGAGGTCGACCCCAAGAGCCTCAAATGCCATAAGCGCCGCGAGTACGAGCGCAAAGAGTACATGGAAAAAATTGCCCGCACCACGGGCCTGACGGTGACCAAGCTCAATCCGGCGACGGCGGCGCTGGCTTCGGTGACGCAAAAGCTCAAGGCCCATCGCCATCAGATTACCCAGCTGGAGCGTACGCTCAACACCATGTGCGGCACCACGACGACCAAGCGTCGCCGTTCGCTCACCCATGGGCGGCAGCTGGTGCTCTCGACACTGCAGAACCATCCCGAGCTTGCCCAGAATATGCAGGTGAGCACGCCGGAGTGCGATTTTGACAAGTGCACGTCGTGCGGCGAGTGCGTCAACGTGTGCCCCACGTTCGCCTGCGATTTGGTGGGAAGCGGCCGCTTTGCGTTGGAGTCCACGTATTGTTTAGGCTGCGGCGCCTGTGTCAAGGTTTGTCCCGAGCATGCGCTCAAGCTTGTTGAGCACGACGCGTCCAATCTGGTCGTCGTCGATCCCGAAGCCGAGGAAAAGGCCGCCCAGAAGGCGAAGGCTCACGAAGAAGCTGAGAAGGTCAAGGCCGAAGCAAAGGCCAAGCTCGACAAGATGCTCGACCAGGTAGAAAAGCTCGCGGACTAGCTGAAAGAGCGTAAATGATGGCCGGTGGGACAGGTGCTGCCCCGCCGGCCAAAAAAGTTGCGGTGGAATAGTTCCTGTTTTGCCCTTAAGCTGGCCATTCTAGGAACTATTCCACCGCAACTAATAGATGGTTAGCTCATACTGCTTTGGTGGCCGGTTCGACCGGTACCGTTGCGCGTCACGGTTTCATGGAGCAAAAAGAACCCGGGGACCTGTTTTGTCTCGGTGTATTCCATAAGGATGCCGTCGGCGTTGTAGGTCTGCCCGCGTATAACGGCGAGTGCGTTAAAGTCGTCGAGATCGAGCACGCGCGTATCCTCGGGCGTGGGATGCTCGATCGTCACATCGCGTTTGCCTGTGGCAATCTTAATGCCAAGATCTTCTTCGAGGTAACGATAGATCGAGTCGTTGACAATCTCGGGTGTCAGCCCCGGTACCTGTGAGCTTAGGTAATAGGAGTCGTCGGAGCACACGGCTTGTCCGTCTGCATAACGGATGCGTTTGGCGCGTGTGAGCTCACAGCCTTCGGGAAACCCGGTAATCTTGGAGAGCGCCTTGCTGCAGATGAGGAGCTCAAAGACGGTGGTGACAGTCTTGAGCTCAAAGCCTCGGCTGGTCGCGATTTCCTTGAAGGTCTCGAGTCCGCCGCCACCACTACTCTTCTCGTCACTGATGTTGCGAATGACGCGCATGCCTTTGCCTTGCTGGGGGAGCACGTAACCATCTGCCGCAAGCATCGAGATGGCGCGACGGACCGTCATACGCGAACAGTCAAACAGCTGCGTGAGCTCAGTCTCCGAAGGCAGATAACTCTGATAGGCGTAAGTGCCGTCGTCAATCGACTGCTTCACGTTGTCATAAATAGTTTGGAAGATGGCTCGCGCCACGACGGTCTCCTAGAGTTGAGTGCGCGAGCGGTGGATGAGGACCGCTCGCGCAGGTGTCGATCGATTTACTTGCTGGGGTCGATTATATATTTACCCATGGCACGCAGAGCTGGGTCTGACAGGATGGCGCCGAGTTCGTCGAGGGAAGCCACCTTGGCGACCATCGAGGATACGTCGAGCCTGCCAGAGTCGATGAGCTCGAGCGCGCGACGCTGCGTATAAGGGTTGATGTAGGACGAGGTAAGCACAAGCTCCTTCTGGAAGACCTCGAAGGGCTTGACGGTGATCGTCTCATCGGGCTTGGTGAGGCCGAACATCATGACCGTAGCCTTGTGGCCGGCGATCTGGATGGCCTGCTCGATGGTGACGGGCTTGCCAACACACTCGATAACGACATCGACGTTGCCGACGCCCTCCTGCTTCAGGCGGGCCGGGACGTCCTCGTGGATGGAATCAATTGCCAGGTCGGCGCCGAGTTTGAGCGCAACCTCGCGCTTGCCTTCGACGGGCTCGAGCAAGACAACCTTGGTGGCGCCGGCGTTTTTAGCAAGCTGCATCATGAGCAGACCGATCATGCCACCGCCGATAACGACAACTGTGCTGCCGGGCTTGATGTTGCACATATCGATGCCGTGCAGGCAGCAGGCGACGGGCTCGGTCATAGCACCCTGCTCAAAGCTGGTGTGATCGCCCAACTTGTAGACTTGCTGCATATCGACGGAGCAGTACTCGGCAAAGCCGCCGTTAACAGTGGTGCCGTAACCGGTCATATGCTCGCAGTAGTGGTTGATTCCGTCGCGGCAGGGTTCGCAGCAGCCGCAGGGATGGTTTGGGTCGATGCACACGCGATCGCCCGGTTTAAAGCCAGCGACGTCGCTGCCCACGGCCTCGACAACGCCCGCAAACTCATGACCAAGGATCGTGGGCGGGGTAACGTCGGCTGCACCCTTGTCGCCTTCATAGATATGAACGTCGGTACCGCAGACGCCGCAAGCTTTGACGTTGATCAGAACGTCGCGCCTGCCCACGGCCGGCTTTGCCGATTCCTCGACTCTGAGGTCGTGCTTTCCATAGAAGACCGCGCTTTTCATGGTGACTCCTTAACGTGGCGGTGAATGTTGTAATGAAGTATAGGCATGTCTATAGATATAGACAAGCACATCTAGACAAGTAGAAAAGAAAATTGAAATGCAGCCATCAACTATGTCAGATTTAACAGGCGAAATACTGGACATATACCGTTTACGGCCAATAATCAACCGTTTACCGACCGTTGTATTTATGCTAACTTATCTAGATAAGTGATATGATAAAAATAGAAGCGCAAGAAGTCAGGGAAGCGGGCCCACCCGTCCTATTGCACGAGGTACACGCAAACGGCGCGTCTGCGGTCTCGAGTGAAGCCAAAACCGCAGTCGCTCCGAATGAAGAGAGGGGGATTCCCCGTCATGATGCAAAAGATACAACGTTTCGGCGGTGCAATGTACACGCCTGCAATTCTTTTCGCATTTTCCGGAATCGTCGTCGGCCTGGGTACGTTGTTTACCACCGAGGCGATCTTTGGCGAGATGGCCACTGCGGGCCATCTTTGGTTTGATTGCTGGAATGTGCTGCTCCAGGGTGGTTGGACGCTCTTTAACCAGATGCCGTTGCTGTTTTGCGTAGCGTTGCCGATCTCGCTCGCGAACAAGCAGAACGCTCGCTGCTGCATGGAGGCTTTGGCCATCTACCTTACCTTCAACTACTTTGTTAGCACAATCTTGGGGCAGTGGGGCCCTGTCTTTGGGGTCGACTACTCTGTCGAGGCGGGCAGCGGTACTGGTCTTGCCACTATCGCAAGCATCAAAACGCTTGATATGGGCATCATGGGCGCGCTCATTATCTCTGGTATCGCCACGATGCTGCATAACAAGTTCTTCGACACCGAACTTCCTGAGTGGCTGGGCGTGTTCTCGGGCTCCGTGTTCATCTATATGATCGGTTTCTTCGTTATGGTTCCGGTCGCTCTTATCGCCTGCCTGGTGTGGCCGCATGTTCAGGCTGCTATCTCCGCCTTCCAGGGATTCATCCTTTCCGCCGGTACGTTTGGCGTGGGTGTCTTTGCTTTCTTCGAGCGCGTGCTGATCCCTACAGGCCTGCACCACTTTATCTATACGCCGTTCTATTACGACAACGCGGCGGTCAACGGCGGCATCTTTGCTGCTTGGGCCAACATCCTGCCCCAACTGGCTGCCGATCCGAGCATTGCTCTTAAGGATGCCGCACCCTGGGCTGCCTATACCTGCCCTGGTTGGACTAAGGTCTTCGGCTCGCTTGGCGTCGCCATTGCGTTTTATATGACCGCCAAACCCGAGCGCAAGCAGCGCGTCAAGGCTCTGCTGATCCCGGTCACCCTTACCGCTATGCTTTGCGGTATCACCGAGCCGCTTGACTTCACCTTCCTGTTCATCGCGCCCGGCCTGTTCGTCGTCCACTGCGTGCTCGGAGCGCTTGGCTGCATGGTTCAAAACCTCCTTGGCGTCGTGGGTATCTTCGACGGCGGCATCATCTCGATGCTCTCGTGGGACTGGCTGCCCCTTTGGGCCGCACACGGTCTGCAGTACGCCATCTCCATCCTTGTCGGTCTGTGCTTTACCGCTCTTTGGGTTGTGGTCTTCCGTTTCCTGATCGTCAAGTTCGACTTTAAGACCCCCGGTCGCGAGGATGACGATGTTGAGGTCGAGCTCAAGTCCAAGGCCGACTACAAGCAAAAGCAGAGCGGTGCTGCTGCTGGCAAATCGGTCGCCCAGAGTAAAGATGATGAGCGCTTGGTGCTTGCCGAGAACATCCTCGATCTGCTCGGTGGCACGGATAACATCATCGATGTAACTAACTGCGCTACCCGTCTGCGCGTTAACGTCAAGGACAAGAGCGTCGTTGCACCCGAGGCTTCCTTCAAGGCGATCGGTACGCATGGCTTGGTGGTCCAAGGTCAGTCAATCCAGGTCATCGTCGGCCTTAGCGTCCCGCAGGTTCGCGAGAAGTTCGAGAGTCTTCTGAAGTTCGAGAGTCTTCTGTAAACCATCGTCCATCGAAACAATCGGCCTTGCAGAGCCGGTATGCACCGCAAGGCCGATTCTAGAGATAAAAAACTCCACTTCTAGGTAACAATTCCAAACCGTGCAGGCCGCGTACGGGGATGGATTGAGCAAGCGGCCAGAATGAGGAGGACATCATGTCCAAGAAAAACTATGCCGTGACCATTGCCGGCGGTGGCTCTACCTTCACCCCGGGCATCGCTCTGATGCTGCTTGAGGAGCGTGACCGCTTCCCGGTCAACAAGGTGACCTTCTACGACAACAACGCCGAGCGCCAGGAGATCGTGGCAAAGGCCTGCGAGATCTATTTCCACGAGAACGCCCCCGAGGTTGAGTTTAGCTACACCACCGACCCCGAGACCGCATTCACCGGGACCGACTTCGTGCTTGCTCACATCCGCGTCGGCCTGTACGCCATGCGTGAGCTCGACGAGAAGATTCCTCTCAAGTACGGCTGCGTTGGCCAAGAGACCTGCGGTGCCGGCGGTATCGCCTACGGCATGCGCTCCATCGGTGGTGTCATCGAGATCCTCGACTACATGGAGAAGTACAGCCCCAACGCCTGGATGCTCAACTACTCCAACCCCGCGGCCATCGTCGCCGAGGCCTGCCGCGTGCTGCGCCCCAACAGCCGCATCATCAACATCTGCGACATGCCTATCGACCTTATGGATAAGATGAGCCGTATGTGCGGCATCAAGGATCGTCGCGAGCTGCAGTATAGCTACTACGGCCTCAACCACTTTGGTTGGTGGAGCAAAATCTACGACAAGGACGGCAACGACCTCATGCCGCAGATTAAGGAGCACATGGCTAAGAACGGCTACCTGGACGGCATCGAGCACGAGGCCGGTAAGGAGCAGCATGTCGAGGAGAGCTGGATTCACACCTTCGGCAAGGCCAAGGATGTCTATGCTGTCGATCCCGAGACGATTCCCAATACCTACCTCAAGTATTACCTGTACCCGGACTATGTCGTCGAGACGTCTGACCCCAACTACACTCGCGCCAATGAGGTTATGGACGGCCGCGAGAAGAAGGTCTTTGGCGCTTGCCGCGACATCATCGCCAAGGGTACGGCTAAAGACGGCGGCTTTGAGCCAGATGTACATGCCAACTACATCGTCGACCTTGCCTGCGCACTGGCCGAGAACACGCTCGAGCGCTTCCTGCTGATTGTCCCCAACGATGGTGCTGTGCCCAACTTCGACCCGACGGCCATGGTCGAGGTGCCTTGCATCGTCGGCTCCAACGGCTTTGAGAAGATCTGCCAGGGCCCGATTCCGCAGTTCCAGAAGGGCCTGATGGAGCAGCAGGTTTCCGTCGAGAAGCTCGTTGTCCAGGCTTGGGTCGAGGGCAGCTACCAGAAGCTCTGGCAGGCACTCACGCTCTCCAAGACCATTCCTTCGGCGAGCGTTGCCAAGCAGATCCTGGACGAGCTCATCGAGGCCAACAAGGATTTCTGGCCCGAGCTTAAGTAAGGACTGCAGTCTCGAACTCTCACTCATCTCTGCTTCATTTGCGCCGCCGTGGCGTCCGGGTTCGCCCAGATGCTGCGGCGGCGCTATACTTATGCAGTTTGAAGTACCTGTACCAAAAGGAGCTGTCGTGTCCCTTTCCATCGGTATCGTGGGCCTGCCCAACGTGGGCAAGTCGACGCTGTTCACCGCGCTTACCAAAAAGACTGGCCTTGCCGCCAACTACCCGTTTGCCACAATCGACCCCAACGTGGGTATCGTCGATGTGCCCGATAGCCGCCTGCAAAAGCTCGCCGACATCGTCAACCCCGGCCGCATTGTGCCGGCTACGGTCGAGTTTGTCGACATCGCAGGTCTGGTGAAGGGCGCTAACGAGGGCGAGGGCCTGGGCAACCAGTTCTTGGCAAACATTCGCGAGACCGATGCCATCTGCGAGGTCGTGCGCTACTTTAAGGACCCCAACGTCATGCGTGAGGTGGGCCGCACGGGCGAGTTCGTCGATCCCTCCGGCGATGCCGACACCATCATGACCGAGCTTATCCTGGCCGACATGGGCACGCTCGAGAAGCAGCTGCCCAAACTCGAGAAGGAGGCCAAGCGCGACAAGGAGCTCATGCCCAAGTTCGAGGTCGCCAAGCGTCTACTCGCCTGGCTCAACGAGGGCAAGCGCGCCGCATCCATGGAGATGACCGACGAGGAGCGTGCCGCCGCCAAGGGCCTGTTCTTGCTCACTATGAAGCCCATCCTGTATGTGGCCAACGTGGACGAGGATATGCTCAACGAGGACCTGGCGCCCATTGATGGCGTCAAGCCACTGCCGATCTGCGCCAAGATCGAGGCCGAGCTTTCCGAGCTCGATCCCGAGGATGCCGCCGACTACCTGGAGAGCCTGGGCCTGGAGCAGCCCGGTCTGGACGTGCTCGCTCAGGCTGCCTACAAGCTGCTCGGCCTGCAGTCGTTCTTTACGGCTGGCGAGATGGAGGTCAAGGCCTGGACGGTGCGTCAGGGCGCGACCGCCCCGCAGGCCGCCGGTGTCATCCACACCGACTTTGAGCGCGGCTTTATTAAGGCCGAGGTCATTGGCTACGACGACTACATCGAGCTCGGTGGCGAGCAGGGCGCCAAGGCTGCCGGCAAGCTGCGTATTGAGGGCAAGGACTATGTCATGGCCGATGGCGACGTCGTGCACTTCCGCTTTAACGTGTAAGGACGACGCATATGTTTAAATATGGCAAAAAAGCTGGCTACATGGGTATTGCGCTGCTCGTGCTTGCGGTGCTTCCGCTGGTGGTAGCGGCGTTTGTAATCCCCAACATTGGCCCCGAGGTGGCAACGAAGTTTAACGCCGCCGGCGAGGTGACGCGCTGGGGCAAGAGCTATGAGCTGTTGGCGCTTCCGGTGCTCAACCTGCTGCTGAGCGTGACAACGTACTTTACGGCGGGACGTCAGGCAAAGAACAACGAGGACTCCGCTGTGATGGCACGCCTTGCGTGCGAGCGCTACCTGCGCAACGGTTGCATCACGGGTGTGTTCCTCAATGTGATCAACGTCTACTTTATGTATTCGGCGATTACTGGAACGGGCTTTGGCTTTGGTTTCTAGCTTGTCCTTTTAGGCAACGAGCCTGCACGCATATTCAATGGCTGCTGCGAGGCCGCCGCTTGATCGTGGTTTAAAGACCATGTCGGCGGCGGCCTCGTTTTCGTATCCGGCACCGCGAAGGGCGAGCGCGATACCGGCTTCCAAGAGAAGAGGCAGACCGCGCTGGCTGGTTGCGATTACGGTAGCCTGATTGAGCGAGCAGCTGTGCGCTTGGCATTGGATGGCAAGTTCACCTTGCGCCGGGCAAGGGACCAGAACAGCGGCGACGCGACTTGATAGCAATGCAAATGCCGTGCGCTCATCGGGCGAAAGGGCTTCTGCTTCAACGACGACGAGCTTGGGCGGCGCGCTGTTTGTGCGAGGCGTGGCTCGGTACATGCGGACCGAAGAACCCGACATAGAAAACTCCTGTGTATTCGGCAAAACGTAAACTATAGTTTACGTTTATGTTCGGCTCCATTTCAAACTCGGCTGCATGGACGAACGTGCGAAACAGATTCTTGGTAGGCGGGTCGAAGAGGCACGCAGAGACCTTGGTATCTCCAAGGTTGATTTTTGTGTGGCGACAGGAATCAGCCGACCCTACCTCGACCGAATCGAAGATGGGACGGCAAATTTCACGCTCAAGGTTCTATTTAAGATCGCACCCGCACTCGGTATGACGGTGTCAGAGCTTCTTGAGGGTATCGAGTAGCCTTTTTTGCTAGATTTGCCGCTTGTTGAACGGGTCCCCCCGACGGCGGCGTGCAAAAACGCGAGTATTCAGCATCCCTCAATAATTTGACGGCAGCCGGGGCCACAAATACGACGCGTAATGTTTTGGACTATCCACAAAATTCAATAATATGAGGAATAACAAGCGCGCGGAACGAGTCTTTCGAGTCGAAAGGCAATTTACAGCCAGCGGTTTTAACGTTCCCGGAAGGGGCGGATGCTGAAAACTCCGCTTTTTGCACGTTCCGAGGGGTACCACGTGCCCTACAAGGCCCAAAGAGGCGGATTTTGTTTTAGCTACGCCATCGGGATACGGTCGTGGTTGACTTGACTGTAGAACAGGCGCTGAATTTCTGACGCATCGCGTGACTGGCCGAGCGCCCACATGGTTTTGGCCACGAGTGTCTCGGTGGTCATATCGTCGCCGCGCAAAATACCCGGGTGATCGGCGTAGGCACGGCCGACCTCATAAACACCAAGGTCAAGGCCCTCTTCGGGGACCTGCGTGGTCATAACGACGGTGCGGCCCGAATCGACCCAGCGGAAAATCGCCTCCTGGAATGACTCGCCGGACTCGCCAAACTCGGGAATACCGCCAATGCCAAAGGTCTCCAGGATTACAGCATCGTAGCTATCGGCAAGGGCGTCGAGGATGCCCGGGTTTACGCCGGGCGTAAGCTTGAGTACAAATACGCGCGGATCGATGCTGTCGTAGAAACGCACCGGGTTTTCGCCCTGATGCGTGCCGTGAAGCCCGTTGCGCACAATGCGGTCGTTGCGGATGTAGGCAATGGGCGGATAGTTGACGCTAATGAATGCGTTAAAGCTCATGGTGCGCTGCTTGCGGGCGCGCGTGCCGGCAATGGCTACGCCGCCAAACACGATCGAGACGTCGTGTGAATGCTCGTCGAGCGCATAGAGCAGGCTCTGGTACAGGTTGAGCTTGGCATCGGTAAAGGGGTTACCCATGGGCTTTTGCGAGCCGGTGAGTACGATGGGCTTGGGACTGTCCTGAATCAGATAGGAAAGCGCTGCCGCGGTGTAGCTCATGGTGTCGGTGCCGTGCAGGACCACAAAGCCGTCGTGATCGGCATAGCCTTCGACGATGACATCGCGGATGCGCATCCAGTCGCTCGGGCGCATATTGGTGCTGTCGATGTTCATGGGCTGCACGACGTCGAGCTCGCAGAGGCCCGAGATCTCGGGGACGCTCTGGGCGAGTTCCTCACCGGTCAGGGCGGGGGAGAGGCCGTTACCGTCCTCGGTCGATGCGATGGTGCCGCCCGTGGCGATGAGAAGGATGCGCTTCATGCTGTTATTCCTATCGTATTTGCCGCCGCAGAGGCGGAGTCGTTCGGCAGTATTGTGGCACAGAGCGTTCAATGTTCAAACGTATTACATCATCTGTAACGTCGCGTAACACTTCAATTGCCGTCAAATAGGGGCCCAGGTCGTGCGTTTGCCGTGCGCTGATGGCTGCGAGGGACGAGAAACCCCATATAACGTGTACACTATGGAAGTTATTTTCGTTCATTCATGCGGGTGGGCACCGGCTCCCCGCCAACAAGAGGGGGAACCATGGATCAAAAGGCTTCCGCAAAGGTCCTCGTACTCGACTTTGGTGCGCAGTACGGTCAGCTCATTGCCCGTCGCGTCCGCGACCTCAACGTGTATTCCGAGATCGTCCCCTGCGACATCTCGGCCGACGAGATTCGCGAGATGAACGCCTCTGCGCTCATCCTTTCCGGCGGTCCGGCTTCCGTGTATGCCGAGGACGCTCCGTCTATCGATCCCGCCATCTTTGACCTGGGCCTTCCCGTCCTGGGCTTCTGCTACGGCCATCAGATCACGGCCGTGACGCTCGGCGGCAAGGTCGGCCACTCCGAGGTGGGCGAGTACGGCCGCGCCACCATCACGCGCACGGCCGGCGCCAAGCTCTTTAACTCCACGCCTATGGAGCAGACCGTGTGGATGAGCCACCGCGACGCCGTTTCCGAGGTGCCCGAGGGCTTTACCGTTACCGCCAGCACCGACGTGTGCCCGGTTGCTGCCATGGAGTGTCCCGAGCGCAAGATCTTCACCACGCAGTTCCACCCCGAGGTCAAGCACTCCGAGTACGGTCAGCAGCTGCTGAGCAACTTCCTGTTTGAGATCTGCGGCCTGGAGCCCAACTGGAGTATGGACAACCTGGTCGAGACCATGACGGCCGAGTTCCGCGAGAAGGTCGGCGACGACCGCGTGATTCTGGCCCTGTCCGGTGGCGTCGACTCCTCCGTCGTGGCTGCGCTGGGCGCTCGC
Organism: Collinsella sp. wc0583; assembly: GCF_046116915.1. Lineage (NCBI taxonomy): Bacteria > Bacillati > Actinomycetota > Coriobacteriia > Coriobacteriales > Coriobacteriaceae > Collinsella > Collinsella sp. wc0583. The sequence continues at coordinate 230,382 of NZ_JBJXBN010000004.1, forward strand.
GCCGTGGGCAAGCAGATGACCTGCGTGTTCATCAACCACGGTCTGCTGCGCAAGGGTGAGCCCGAGCAGGTGGAGGAGGTCTTCACCAAGCAGTTTGACGTCGACTTTATCCACGTTCACGCCGAGGACCGTTATGCCGAGCTTCTGGCCGGCGTGACCGAGCCCGAGGAGAAGCGCCGAATCATCGGTATGCAGTTCTGGAAAGAGTTCTTCGCGGTTGCTCGGCAGCTCGAGACCGATGGCAAGCCGGTCAAGTACCTGGCTCAGGGCACCATCTACCCCGACATCATCGAGTCCGGCGCTCGCAAGACGGGCGGCAAGACGGCCACCATCAAGAGCCATCACAACCTGATCCCGTTCCCCGAGGGCGTGCACTTCGACCTCATCGAGCCGCTCGACCACTTCTTTAAGGACGAGGTCCGTGCACTTGGTCTGGCGCTGGGCCTGCCGGGTCACATCGTGTTCCGCCAGCCTTTCCCGGGCCCGGGTCTTGCCATCCGCATCATCGGTGCGGTCGACAAGGAGAAGCTCGAGATTCTCAAGAACGCTGACGCCATCGTGCGCGAGGAGCTGGATGCCTACAATCAGCGTCTGTTTGAGCAGACCGGCGAGCGCAACTCCGAGCACAGCTGCTGGCAGTATTTCGCGGTCCTGCCCGACATCAAGTCCGTCGGCGTCATGGGCGACGAGCGCACCTATCAGCGCCCGATCATCCTGCGTGCCGTCGAGTCCAGCGATGCCATGACCGCCGACTGGGCCAAACTGCCCTACGACGTGCTGGCCCGCATCTCCGGCCGCATCGTTGCCGAGGTTCCCGGCGCCAACCGCGTGTGCTACGACATCACGTCCAAGCCGCCCGCGACCATCGAGTGGGAGTAGGACGACAGGGTTCTGACCTGCGATTTTGAGTGCCGCACTATGCCGCTGAGTTTCGTTTCGTACGAGAGTCATGACAAAGCCACCAGCGACGGAGATGAGTAAAAGCGATTAAAGAGCCTCCGTTCCCTGCGTTGGGACGGAGGCTCTTTCTTTGCCGTTTTACTCCCTTGTCTCCGTTCGGGGATTATTTCTTGCTCATTTAGGGTTATTCGCGCTGAAAGATTTTGACTAGCTTGGTGTCCTTTATTTCGTAAATAATGTCTGCGACGTTCTCGACCAGCCTCTTATCGTGGGAGACGAACACTATCGTTCCGGCATAGGCGCTCATCATCTGCTCGAGGGCTTCGGCGCTCTTGATGTCCAGGTAATTTCCAGGCTCGTCCATGAGCAAGATGTTGTATCTGCCCAGCAGCATCTTCGCGAGCAGTAGCTTGATGACTTCGCCTCCCGAGAGAACGCCAACGTCCTTTGCCAGGTCACGCGGTCCGATTCCCATAGAGGCGAGGATGCTTCGGATTTCGGTCATGCTGTACTCGCAACCATCCTGCATGAACGAGATCGCAGACTGACGGGCGTCGAACTTGTAGCCTGTTTGCTCGAAGTAACCGATCTCTGCCTTGGGAGAGATGTTGATACCGTCGGCGCGTCGAGCGATTGCCTTCAGCAGGCTGGTCTTTCCTGTACCGTTGCCACCGGTGATGGCCACTTTGGCACCGAGCGGTATCTCGAATTTCGCGTGGTCATAGAGCATGCAGTTGCCGAAGCTCAAGCTGAAATCGTCTGCCGAGATGGGAAATTTACTATGCAGTTCCAGGGCCTTGCTCTGGCGGAACCGCACGGTGCGAATGCCGTCAGGGGCCTCAATCCCTTCGAGCGCTTCGAGGCGCTTCTCCATGTTCTTAGCCGCCTGGTACATCCTCTTCTGTTTGGTGCCGGTTGCTTTCTGATGTCCCAATCGACCTGCATTCTCGTTGCTTTTCTTTGCGCCCTTCTGCTTGGCGTCGACCTGCCGTGCTTTTTTCCGTTGTTTTTCGATGGCGGCTTCAAGGCGCTCGCGCTCGCGCATCGCCTCTTCGTATCGAGCCGCCTGAACTTTGCGCTCTTCTTCTTTCTGTCGCAGATAGTCGGAGTAGTCACCCCAGAATTCGGAAATACCGCCGTCTTTGAGCTCCCAGATCTTGTCCACTACCTGATCGAGAAAATAACGGTCATGGCTCACAATGAGCAGGGCTCCATCAAATGCCTTGAGTTGTCCGACGAGAAGGCTGATGCCGTCTTGGTCGAGGTGGCTCGTAGGCTCATCAGCAAAGATCGCGCTTGCATGCTGGGAGAGCGCAGAGGCAATCTTGGCGCGTGTCTCCTCTCCGCCGCTCATCGTCTCCTGCGCCACTCCGGCGACGTTGAGACGGGAGAGCATCTCACCACTGCCCTGAGCCGCATCAAGGTCGAGTTCATCGAGTTGGCCGATGAGGGCAATGCTGCCGAAACGCCTGACGTCGGCGTCCGCAATGGTAAGATTGCCGCTCAGAATTTTAAGCAGGCTGGTTTTGCCTGCGCCATTGTCTCCCACCAAGCCGATGCGATCGTAGGAGTAGATTTCCAACTCTTCGATATCCAGGATATCGCGGCCGGCATATTCCAAAAAGATGTCTTTAGCTTTGACTATGAGTTCCATAGGTTGAACCGCCTTTTGTGTATTTGCGTTTTACTGGAAGCGCAGCCATGCCAAAAAAGATTGCTCACGTCGATTTTTCGCCTTTGCCCAATTGCCGGCGCGAGCGTTTTGACCTTGCGCAAGCCGGCAAATCCGAAAATGATAGTTGGCGACGAATAAGGAGCGCGATGCGGGATGTCGGTGCAATACCTCGTCGTCGCAAGGGCTTGAAGGCTGACGCTTGAACCGATGGCTGCTGCCTCTTTTTTTCGAATACTTGGGCTATTGAATCTGCCCGGTATCTCTTTTCCCCGCGTTTCGGACGCTCGGAGCAAGCAGCATAGCCATCGCAAGCAGTACCATGGTCGCTCCAGAGCCGACGAACCATAACGGAGCTCCAAGCAGATCCGCAAAAACGGAGGGGGCTGCGAGGCCCATGGGCATGGCCCACGCCATGATGGTTCCGTAGAGGCCGAAAACGCGGCCTAGGTACTCAGGAGGTATCTGCTCCTGCATAAGGGCAGTCTGGGTTCCCGCGTACAACGGGGAGCATGCGCCCATAAGAAAGCTCACCGGCAGGAAAGCAGCGAACAATGACGGGCCGAGCGATCCGGATACGATTGCGGCAATGCCGAAGCCGGCAATCGCGGCGACCATGGTGAACGACCTATTGCGGAACCCTCCCGTAACCGCCAAGATGCCGGACCCAGCCAGCATGCCTGCAGAAAAAAGGATTTCCACCAAAGCGGCATCCCCCGTGCTACCGCCAAAATGCCCCAAGGTCATTATTGGGAACAATGCCGCGAGCGGAGAGAACGCGAAAGCGAAGACGAACCCGCACCAAAGAAGGGCGAACAGCCCCCTGTACTCCCTAATCAGCTTGTAGCCGTCCGAAATCTCAGAGAAGAGCTCTCGAACCTTATTGGAAAAGGACAAGCTGCGGTCGGCTTCATCGAGGCCCCCTGCGTCTATCTGTGCGGCGAGGACGGCTAAAGAAGCGAAAAGCGCTCCCAGCACGTCGAGGACAATCATAGCGGTAATGCCCGCCGCGGGATAAATCACTGCTGCAAGCGCGGCGCCAAGAATGTATCCGGCGGACTGAATCGCCTGAGTCACCCCCGATAGGCGAACGAGATGCTCTGGCGGGGCGAGATGGGGCGTGAGGGATTGGGAGGCCGGCGTGTAGAACGAAGTGCCAGCTGCGCGGAGAAACAGGGCGATGAGTATTGACCACGCAGGTAAGCTGCCGGCCAACGAGGCAATCGCCAAGGCGGCGCCCACCGCGGCAACGAAGAGGTCGGCGCCGATGAGAACACGTTTCAAAGGCAGCCTGTCGACAACGGCGCCCGCAAGGACTCCGAACAAAGCAATCGGCAGAAAGCCTGCTAACGATGCCAGGGAGAGGAGGGAAGATGATTCTGTCGTGAGGGCGATATGCCAAATGAGACCCATTTGGAGAATCGAGCTCGTCAATGTCGACACGAGCTCCCCGCCCCATACGAAACAAATCTTAAATTGCCATGAATGGCACAGCGAAACAGACCTGCGCCGAGAGGTTTCAAATATCATGGTTATGTCCAATCGTGAAATGGCGTGCAGAAAAACAGCGCGACGCCACAACAGCGCCGCTTTCTAGGCGCTCATCCACGTGCGGAAAAGACCAACCACGACACCCCTCCTTTGTTAATTCGGTCTGGCAAACCATGTAATATTAACGAGGCTTGAGTTTGCCTGTCAAGAATCGACCATCGGAAAGGGCAATCCTCTCTGGCCATTCGATTCCTTTTGTATCTTTGGTTGCATAGGTGACCCGCCAGGGCTATTACGCGTGGAAGAGGCGCCTGCCGAGCTGGCCGATGAGGCGCTGAAGATGGCCCTGGTCAGGCGAAACGATCCCAAGGGATGCGTACATCATTCGGATAGTAAGAATGTTGCCAGCAGGTTTTGCGGCAACCGCAAAGGAGCCGTATCCTGCAGCTGGAATCACGTTGCAGCATCCTGACCCGCATTTCGATTGGCGGACGGCCCGCTTCGGCATCCTGACCAGCACAGCGATCGAGCCTTGTCATTCCTTGGATATGCCGGTTGCTCGGGGCGGTCCCGACGGAGGCCCTCGCCTCCCCGGTCCGTGACCCAAGAAGGGCAAGCATGCTGATCTGCATGGCTGGTTCCTCCTTTATGTAGACGACCATGCAAAGAAGGGACAACCGAGGAGGCAGGTTACTGATGCGGGCTCCCGCACGCCCATGACTACCCGACGGGCTGTTTTTCATCTCCGATGCCCGCATTGCAGCATGAACGAATGTGCCTCGACATCTCTGCTGGCATGGTACGACTGGGATCGCACCTCGACGCATCCTTGCGCATACTGCCTTCCAAGTTTCGAAACCGGGAAGGAAAGTGTATGTGAGCGACGATATCGGCGCCGATTCGACGCTCGAGAGGGAGATTGCGCCGATTCTATCCATCGGGGATGCATTCCCGAAGATTCTTATCACTCGCACGAGGCATGAGCCCCATACCCGGGAGGGCGTGCTCGTGCTGAATTTCGCGAGGTGGCTGCTTGGCGGGTAGGGTTCTGAACGTCGCATTGGGATATCGCGCGACAGGGCACGCAGGGCTGTTTGTGCCCGCACGGGAAACGCCGTCGCCATGCGGGCGGCCTGTCGTGTCCGATTAGCCTTTTGCTAAACAGGCTTACGCCAACTCATGGGCAAGCCACCTGAGACTATTCACTTTGCTTATCGTTGACAAAGACCTGTGGCCTGCGGTTTTGTGAACGGCTCGTAAGCCACCCGCGTCGACTCACTTACTGTTGAAGCTGGTGGTTTGCAGGCTCAAAGGCGGTTGAGTTTCAAAACGGGCGTTTTTCGGCGATATCGAGCCTCCAAAGGCGGCTCTCCGTGCCCCTTGGGACAAAAATAAAAACTCAATACTCTGAGTTTGAAAATGGTTTTTGAAGTTGTCCCAGCTTTTGTCCCCGAAGCCGATGAAACGCGACGTCGCGTCATTCAGCGGCACTCACTTCGAGATGCCGCCGAAAACTGGGTGCAACTGGAGTGACGAGACGGCAAAACTATAACCACCGAGTGGGAGTAGAACAGACGTTCGATTCTATGCTATAGTGTTTGCCAATGGGCGCGGCATCTTCCGAATCCGCGCCCATTGCTATACGGGCCTTACGATGACGAGCTGACGATCATAGGCGCCATGCGTGCATTTGCGGCGGAACGGGGATATGCGCCCGACTTCTCCGAATCCCGCCTCTGTCACGAGATTTACCTCTCCGACCCGCGCAAGTACGCGCCGGAGAAGCTCAAGACCGTGATTCGCCATCCCATCAAGCCGATTTAGCGAAACGAGCGCCGCCGTGCGGTCCGGCTTTTGGGGTTTATCAATTGGTAGTCCGCGTCGATCGAGCAAGCTGCCCTGCCTCCCGGCAGGTGCGTAATCCCCTTGGTCGATCCGTCTCGAGGTGCGCTCTTTGCTCATCTTGTGGCGTGGAGTTACGATACTCCTAAAAGTGTAACCAGATTCGAGTTTTAGGAGCAGCTTTTGAAGGGTGGCAGACTCAGGAACCGCGATAGATACCTCGAGGAGGCGATGCTCTTCCGTGACACCGACCTCATCAAGGTGATCACGGGCGTGCGCAGGTGCGGCAAGTCGAGCCTTCTCGATCTAATTAGGATGGCCGTCGAGTCTGAAGGAGTCGCTGGCCGCGGCTTTGTGAGCGTCAACCTGGAAAGCAAGGGTACGGGCATCAAGACGGAGGACCAGCTTTATGATTACGTTCGCGGGCGCCTGTCGGACAAGGGTCGCACCTACGTTTTCATAGACGAGCCCCAGAGAATCGATGGCTGGCAGGATGCGGTCAACGCAATGAGGATCGACTTCGATTGCGACATCTACCTCACGGGCTCGAATGCGTATCTTCTCTCGAGCGAGCTGGCCACCTATCTCTCCGGGCGCTACGTAGAGGTAAAGATGCTGCCCCTGTCCTTCTCTGAGTTCGCCGACTTCTGCGGAATCGAGTTCGTATCGGGAACTTCGGTGGCTCTCACTCCCGAGGGGGATCCCGTTCTCTTCGACGACATGCTTACTCGTTACCTTGAGTACGGGGGCATGCCAGCCATCGCATCCCTCTCGACGACCCAGGCGCAGCACTCGGCGTACATGTCCGGCGTCTACGAAGCCATCGCCGTGCGTGATATTGTCAACCGTGAGCGCGGGAAGGGCAAAAGTGCGGTGACTGACCCTTCCCTGCTGCGCCATGTGGCCGAATTCCTGGCGGACAACATCGGCAACGAGTGCTCGTCGAGTCGAATCGCCGGCGCGTTAACTTCTGCGGGGCCGAAGACCACGAACAAGACCGTTTCCTCGTATGTGGGTGCGCTTGAGGAGGCCTTCCTGTTCTATCGTGCCACGCGTTACGATTTGCACGGCAAGGCGCTCCTCAAGACGAACCCAAAGGAGTACATCGTCGATACCGGCTTCAGGACCTGGATGGCCGGCTATAGGGTCACGGATACTGGCCGCCTGTTCGAGAACGCCGTGTATCTCCAGCTGCTCTACGAAGGATGGAGCGTGCATGTGGGCAAGCTCTATGGCAAGGAAGTCGACTTCGTTGCGACGAAGGACGGGCGCGTGCTCTACGTGCAGGCGACTGACGAGATGTTCGCAAGCGAGACCAGGGAGCGAGAGATCGCCCCTCTGAAGTCGATACGAGACAACCACGAGAAGATCGTGGTCGTGAGGCAGGGTTCCTACGACACGGATATCGACGGCATCCGCATCGTGAGCGCGAGGGACTTTTTCCTCTAGGGCCATGCGATTCATCGCGAGGCAGTTAGGTCAAGTGAGAAACATGCCTGACATCGGTTTGCTGACGATCTAAAACAGTAAGGAGAAGCTTGGACAATCGCAAAATCGAGCAGAACGCGGTCAATGCTGTCAAGCAGGCTTTCGGCGATGTCGCTTGCGTCTATGCGTATATAGATGAGAACGACAAGACCGAATGCACCGACGGGCACCTGCAAGTCTACTCGTCTTCTTCCTTCACGATTGAGACCGTTGAAGGCCAGTTGCCGCTTCAGGTCAAGGGGACCACTTCGAAAAGAAAATCGGACCGACCTAAGCGGCAAGTTCGAGTTTCAGACCTCAGGCACTATCTCAACATTGCTGGAGGCTGCATCTATTTTTACGTCTACTGTGGGAGCGAGGCTCGTTCAGCGGAGGTTTTCTACAGACTTTTGCTTCCCTATGACCTAAAGAAGATTCTGGCCGATATTCCGGAGCAACAAGAGCGCATCTCTTTGCGTTTCGACCGGCTTCCATCAGACGCGGCGGAATTGACGCGGCTTGTCAGAAGGGCGGTCAAGGACAGAGCAAAGCAGCGAGCAGTCGCTGGCATCGCCCCCAAGACAATCGAGGAATTTAAGGACGCCGGCCTTTGCTTTGATGAGTGCGAGTTTGGAATCGAGCTGCTCGAGGGCGAGTCGCCCGCAAGCTTGGCTCCATACAGGAACGGGCTGTATATCTACGGGAAGAGCCCCTGGGGAGAGCTGTATCCCTTGAATAAGCTTGAAAACATAGTTGGCGTCGCGATTGGGTCTCGGCATGACGTCAGCTCTGGTGATGTTTCCCTAAATGCGGTGGTCATGGCCGGAGAAAATGAGAATGGCGAGCACGTTTTCTTCAGGGGTTTCGACATATGCCTCTCCACCAACACAATCACCCTCAGCGAGACCGGAACTCTTGTCGAGCGCATGGAAGAGTTGGCCCTCATGCGCGCATTGATGCAAACCGGTACGCTTTCCATAGACGGAAGCGGCTTTGCTCGCGGGTGCAAGTTGAGCGGAGGCGACCTCGACGCCCTTGAGAGTCGATTGCAGTCGCTGGAGATTATCAAGCGGGTTGTCGACGCTCTTCATTACAAGCCAGAGCTCGACATCAGTGCGTTGACCACTCAGGATTTAAGAAACATCGAGACAATTTACAAGGGATTGGTTGAGAACGCACCCCTCCACTACAAGGATCGGCAAAACGGATTCGGATATATCAATCTGGGGAACCATCCGATTAAGCTCGTGTTTTACCAAGTATCTGAAGATATGTACCGAATGGTCGATGGGCTTCGACTGGATGACCTGACGGTCTCGGTGTTCTTCCGGGGCGAGGGGGATGCCCCCGTAGCCGTCGCGCCTCTGTTCGTCCAAACGATGCAGGACTATATGAGGCTTGCCAATATCGATGCCGAGGTGTTTGCCGCTACGTTGAAGCAGTATCCAGTCACCGAAGTTAGCTCTGCCTACGTCAACGACAAGATGCTTGAAATGCTATCAGCCTACGATCAAGATGCGTGCTGTAAGGAAGAGTTGCTGAAATGCTGCGAGATGACCGTAGACGCCCTGGAAGCTTTTGCGGATCGAGAGGCAACCCTGATAAATCGATATCAAATTGCCGCTCGAAAGCGAGATCTTACTAGCGAGGAGAAATCTGAGTTAATGGCAATCCAGCTGAATTCAGATAGTGCGCTGTCGAAAGCATGCGCAGCAGCCTTGCGCGGAGACTCGGACATGGCCTCTGCGCTCAGAGCGTCACTTGACGAAGAGGCACGAACGACGCTCGGCTCATGGCCGATCGGCCGTTTCTTCGCATAAGACCGCATAGACTTTTTGAGGCATCAAAATGAAGCTACTCGTCGAATCGATTAGAAATGCGGTTGAGAAAGACTGCCTTATCCCAGCCCTTATGTCTTCCCTTACCATTCCCGACGCCATGGGGCAGCTTCTTTATCCCAATCTCGTCCTTCATAACGGGAAGAGAGCGGCGGGGCGGCAGTATGTGAAGTGGTTTGATGACTGGGCGGCAAACGACTTCCTGTTTTCGGGAGACCCCTCGAACGAAGGTGAAACGATTCCAGGTCAAATCTTTAATGGGAAGATGTGCTGGAAGCTCCGGTGCTCCCTGTTGCATTCAGGCGACTACGATGTGTCGGTCGATGCTCCCGAGAAAGACGAGAGCTTCGACTACGACTACAAGTTCGAGCTTGTCCTCCACGGGTGCAACGCCCTCTGCTCTTCCTGGCCGTCGCCCAAGAGCGGGATGCGTGCGACTAAGAGCGTGACGTTCCGCGGTGATGCGGCGTCGCTCGCGAGCTCGCTGTGCAACGCCGCGGAGGCCTGTCTTAAAGAAACGGGCGAAACGGTCAGTTACCCCAATCTGGAGTTATTCGACGTGGCTGCATGGGCGGATAGATTCAATACTTGCTGAGCCATCTCGTCAAACTCCTTGTGTGCTAAACGTTGGTGTTGGCGCCCCGGAAAAGGGGTGTGGCCAGCGCCTAGAATCTTCAGCTACCACGCTGAGACGATAGGAGATGACCACATGGACACTATGGCGCACGAGGCGCCCGCGACGCCGTTGCTTGCGTTTCGCTATCGCTGCTCGAAGCGTGTCGCTTGGGGCCCTGGCCGGAGGAGAGACGACCGCTCCCTGCGAGACTGCGGAACCACCTATATCCGCTTGCTGCGGGCTTGCTTGAACCAGTTCCTCTTGAAAGAACCTATACCTCCGAAGAACTTGTTGTACGTCTCACCGTTCTCCTTGGCCTCGTACTTGACCAAGGCAAGTTCGATGGTGCAGAGGTAATCCGCCACTTGCTCGAGGCGGTAATCGGTCATCGAGGTCTTGCGGCGTCGGACGACCCCTTTTGAGAGGACCTTGCCCACCGAGCGGTCAAGCGCCTGTATGACAATGTCCTGACCGTTGTCGTAGTAAACCTTCACATCGTCGAAGGATTGAAAGAAGCCCAGGTGTTCAATCATGGCAGAGGAGATATCGCGCCCCATACGTTCCATTAGCCTTGCCGGGTCTTCGAACTGGCTGCGGTGGTAGACGAACGTGATATAGGAAATGGGAAGTTTGCGGACGAACGAGGAGAAACGGGCGAGCATAACCTTGCGCTGCTCGATGTCAAGAAACTCATAGTCCTTGTGCCCGTTCACGAGAGGCTCGGAGTGAAACGGAATGTTAGGGAGATCGGCCCTGACAAGCTTGGCCTCATAGCCCGTGACCGCCTCAGCGATGCTGCCTTCCTGGTCGTGAAAGACGAGTACGAGCGGGTAGTAGCGAGCTTTGCCGCCGCGGTCGCCGCTCTCGTCGACGAAGATGCTGAGCTCCTTGGCCAATGGGGACTCCTAATGGAATGGATAAAAAAATAGCCGGGGGACTCCCCCGGCACTTGGAGGTAGCTTAATGAGCCACCAACAACCTTATAGCGTGTGCTGGCGGTGAGTGCAAGAGGGGAACGGGATGAAACCGCTGTTGATAGTGCCCCTGAAATAGATTCGCAGCTTCTTCAAGATTACGGAACACGAGAATTTATCGTCGGAGCTGGTTTGCGATAACAACCCGAAGCTTGCCTTTGTCTGTATGAACCTGATTCAGAGGCGCAGTGACACCATCCACGAGGGCGTGCCTGAGCTCCTTTCGTCTCGAGACTCCCTCGCGTGCCCGGCCGCGAGCAGCTCCCGGGACGGTCGCCGCCGTCATTTCCTGCCGCTCCTCGACTCGATGTGGGCGTCCACTGACGCCCTCGACACCAGGAGCTTCCTTCCGAGCTGTTGATGTTCACTAAGAAGTGGTCCGAGTGATCACTGGGAAATAAGCACCGTGAGCACGAAAAATTGAGCAGTTTAAGCAAGAGGGCCGCGCCCCGGGGACCGGGGGCGCGGCCCTCGCCGTATGGTTTCCCCGGGCGGTTACTTTGGCGAGCCCGCCCGGGAAGGATGGAGGAGATGACCGTGCCCCTGGACACAGTGAATGATATACGGTCGATGGATGCCGCCGGGCGCTCGAGGTCCGAGATCGCCCGAATGCTCCACGTGAGCCGGAACACCGTGGCGAAGTACGCCGACATGGAGGACATGTCGCCCGCCGCGCCGATGCCCCGGAGGAGGGGCAGGCCCGCGCTCGAGGGCAACGAGGAATGGGTCGCGGGCGTTCTCGAGGCCGACCTCGGGGCCCCGAGGAAGCAGCGCCACACAGCCAGGCGGATCTACGACAGGCTCGTCGCCGAGCGCGGCTACGGCGGCTCTTACTCCACCGTGCAGAGGTTCGTCCGCGAGCTCAGGCTCGCCCGGGCGGCGGCGGGCGGAGAGGGGTACCTCGAGCTCGAGTGGGCGCCCGGCACCTGCCAGGTCGATTTCGGGAACTTCCGCGCCGCGGTCGGCGGGAGGACCCTCGACCTCAAGCTGCTGGTCGCGACGCTTCCGCACTCGAACGACCGGCAGTGCGTCGCCCTCATGTCGCAGAGGTCGGAGTGCCTGTGCGCCGGGCTGCTCGAGATCTTCCGCCGCTGGGGCCGCGCCCCGGCGGCGATGGTGCTCGACAACGCCACCGAGGCGGGCAGGATGGTACGCGGCGAGGTCACGGAATCGAGGCTGTTCTCGCAGTTCAGAGCCCACTACCGCTTCGAGAGCCGGTACTGCAACCCCTATTCGGGAAACGAGAAGGGCTCCGTCGAGAACGCCGTGGGGTTCCTCCGGCGCAACCTCCTCGTCCCCGTGCCTGCGTTCGGCGCGCTCCCCGAGCTCAACGCGTTCCTCGCCGAGGGGTGCGCGAGGGTCAACGCGGCGGCGCGCTGCCGCGACGGCAGGCCGCACGGGGAGGCCTACCGGGAGGACCTCGCCGCCATGCGCGCCCTTCCCGGCGTGGAGTTCGACGCGGTGAGGTGGGTCACCGCCCGCGCCGACAAGCGCGGCTACGTCGAGGCCGACGGGCGCGAGTACGTCGCCGGGCCCGCCTGGCACGGGCGGAGCCTGCTCGTCGGCATGCGCGCGTCGACGGTGGAGATCCTCGCCGACCGCGGCCGCCGGGTCGCCGTCCTCCCCAGGGCCTTCGGGGAGGGCCCCGCGGTCCGGAACCCCCTCTCGCTCGTGCCCGCCATCATCGCCAGGCCGAGGGCCTTTGGGGAGTCGAATTGTTAGCGCTAATCTAAAATTGACCACTTTCGCAAACGCATCTCGCCGAATGCGCTAATGCGCTTTCGCCGACCCCGCTAACGTACTTTCACCAACTGCGCTAACGGAACTATGCTCCGATCGGGTATCCGACCCGGGAGGAGCGGGATATGGAGCGAAACGTAATGGGAGAGCTGAACGTCTACAGGGGGTCCGGCGCGAAGCCGAACTTCAGTGAGATCGCGAGGAGGCACGGCATGGACCGGCACACGGTCGCCAAGTACTGGCGGGAGGGCGAGTCCGCCGCCGACGGGAGGTCCGCGAGGGGCAGCGCCTTCGACCCGCTCGAGGAGGTGATCCGCTCGAAGGCCCAGCTGCCCGGGATGACCAAGATGGCCGTCTACGCGTTCCTGCGCGAGGGCCGCGGGGAGGGGCTGCCCGGGTACGGCGCCTTCACCGCGTGGTGCCGAGCGCACGACGTGCCCTTCGGGGGCGCGGGCGGCCGCGAGCCGCACCCGCGGTTCGAGACGCCCCCGGGCAGGCAGCTGCAGTTCGACTGGAAGGAGGGCATGAGGCTCGTCGACTCGGAGGGCGAGGTCTTCGAGTTCAGCGTGTTCACCGCGACGCTCGGCTACTCCCGGAAGCACCGCTTCATACCGGTCAGGAGCCGCACGCTCGACGACCTGCTGTCCTGCCTGCTCGCCACCTTCACCCGCCTCGGCGGCGTCCCGGAGGAGTGCATCACGGACAACATGTCGTGCCTGGTGACCGTCTCGGGCCGCAGGAGGACCAGGCAGGAGAGGGCGTGGCGGTTCGCGCGGGAGGCCGGCTTCGAGCTCAGGCTCTGCGCGCCGCGCTCGCCGCAGACCAAAGGCAAGGACGAGTCGGCCAACCGCTTCCTGAACCGCCTGCTCGCCTACGGCGGCGAGTTCACCGGGTGGAGCGGCCTCGCCGAGGCGGTGGCCCGGGTCGAGGCCCAGGCCAACTCGGAGCCGAACCGCACCACCGGCCTGCCGCCCGACGCGCTGTTCATGCGGGAGAAGGAGAGCCTGCGGCCCATCGGGAACCTCCGGCTCCTCGAGTCGATGGTGGGCGACGTGAGCGTCCAGACCGTCCCGCCGACCATGCTCGTCAGGGCCGTCGGCAGGGAGTGGTCCGTGCCCAGGCGCTGCATCGGCCGGCGCGTGAGCGTCGTGGCGATGCCCGGCGGCCAGGTCGTGGTGAGGATGGCCGGCGAGGAGGTCGCCGTCCACGACGCTGCGTCCGGGCCGTCGAGGCCCATCAACTACGACCCCGACCACTACGGGCGGGCCCTCGAGGGGAAGCGGGGCCTGGCCGACGCGGACATCGCCGAGGCCGCGCGCGCCAACCTCGCGCTGCTCGACTCGCTCGGAGGGGCGTGATGGGCGCCGTCGCGGAGGGCAGCCCCTCGATCAGGGCGCAGGCGAACCTCTCCGCGCTCGGGCTGCACGAGATGGCGGCGTCCCTGCCCGACTACGTGAGGATGGTCGCCGCGGGCGAGCGGGGCTTCGCCTCCGCCCTCGAGGAGATGACGCGCGTCGAGGTCGCCGCCCGGGAGGTCAGGATCACCAACCAGCGCATACGGTCGTCGGGGTTCCCCTACGTCAAGGGGCTGGCGGACTTCGACTGGGACTTCCAGCCGTCGGTCCCGCGCGCCGAGATCGAGGAGCTCGCGACCCTGAGGTTCGTCGAGCGGGCCGAGAACGTCCTGCTCGTGGGGAGCCCCGGCGTGGGCAAGACGCACCTCGCCGTCGCGCTGGGCATCGAGGCCGTCAGGGCGGGGCGCGAGGTCAGGTTCGTGGACTGCGCCCGGCTCGTCGAGGACCTGGAGGACGCCTCGTCGCGCGGCATCCTCAAGAAGAGGCTCAAGTACTACGCCCACTCGAGGCTGCTGATCATCGACGAGCTCGGCTACCTCGACGTCGGCAGCGCGGGCGCGGACCTGCTGTTCCAGCTGATATCGACGCGCTACGAGCAGCGCTCGACGATCATCACCACCAACGTGGGGATCAGCGGCTGGGGCAGGGTGTTCGGGGACGACGTGGCGGCGAGCGCGATCGCGGACAGGGTGTGCCACCACTGCCACCTGGTCAAGATAACCGGCAGGTCCTACAGGCTGAAGGACCTGCCGAGGGACGGGCCCGTCAAGCCGTGACCGGAATCGGTGAAAATACGTTAGCGCAACCGGTGAAACCGCCTTTGCGCGAACGGTGCGCCTGTTTAGCGAAACTGGTGAAAAATAGATTGACGCTAACAACGATCAGGCGCGACATGCCGCCGGGGCTCGTCGAGGGGATCGACCGGATGGACTCCGCCGGCAGGAGGCGCACGCTCAGGTCGATCGGCCGGGCGAGCGAGTCCTCGGGTTTCGAGGCGGCATGCGAGGCGGCGCTCAGGGTCGTCGAGGGCGGCCGCGTCCCCGACGACGCCACGGTCGACGTGCTGGCGAGACGCATCGCGGGAGGCGGCGGCGGGGCCGGCGGGGCCGACCTGTCGGTCTACGACGGGTTCCTGAAGGGGGCGGTCGCCATTGGCAGCTAGCGAGGAGCTGGCCCGCAGGGTCGTGGAGGCCGGGCGGTCGTGCTCGCTCACCACCGCCGTCCTGGAGGAGTGGTCGAGGCTCGGCACCCCGAAACAGGTGGAGTACCTGGCGGGCTACCTCGAGGCGGAGAGGTCCAGCCGCGAGGCCTCGAAGCGCGCGACGCTGCTCAGGCGCTGCGCGCTGCCGGCGCCCAAGACCTTCGACGGCTACGACTGGTCGGCCGTGTCGTGGCCGGAGGGCATGGGGCGCGAGTCGCTGCTCGCGCTCGACTTCGTCGGGCGCAGGGAGGACCTCGTGCTCATGGGCGACGTCGGCACCGGCAAGACGCACATGGCGTCGGCCCTCTGCGCGCTGGCGTGCGAGAGGAGGCTCGAGGCGCGCTTCTTCACGGCGTCCTCGCTCGTGATGCGCCTGAGGCGCGCCCGCGACGACGGGAGGCTCGACCGGGAGGCCGCGCTTATCGGCAAGGCCCGCCTGCTCGTCATCGACGAGCTCGGGTTCCTCCCGCTCGACGCGGACGGGGCGAGGCTGCTCTTCCAGGTCTTCGCCGACGCATACGAGAGACAGTCGGTGGTGATCACCACGAATCTGGAGTTCAGCAGGTGGGGGTCGGTGTTCGGGGACGACCAGATGGCCGCCGCCGTGATCGACCGCATCGTCCACCACGGGAGGCTCGTCCAGTTCCGCGGCGAGTCCTACCGCGTCCGCCATGCCCTCATGCAGGAGGGCTAGCCGCTCAAAAAGCGTGCGCGCTTCCGATGCTCAGGCTGTTCAATTTCCGATGCTCTTTTTGCTCAAATCCTCTTGACGAAACACACGAGCCTGTACGAGTCGATCTCTCCCGACCAGATGAGGCCGTATGCCTTGTTTCGGCTTGCCCTCATGTACTCCTGCATCTCGATTACCGTTATCCATTCGTCGCGATCTTGGTTGCCCTCGGGCGCGACGCATTCGGCTGTGTGTACCATGGTTCCTCCAATCTTCCCGTGCGGCACCGCGCGAGCACACCGCACGGCACCGTGTCCCTTTTCGTCTGCACGACGATTGAACCGCCTGATGTCGATTGGTGAGCACGGCGGGAGCGGAGACGGGTCGAGCTGGGTCGAGCTGGTCGTGCCTTCACGAAACGGCCATGAGCCGCGTGCCTTAGCTGGCAGCTAAGTTCCCGAAAAGTAAAAGGCGCCCATGCGGGCGCCTGCCTAGTAGCTGGAGTTGTTCGGTTGTGGACGGAATGCTCGTCTTCCGCGGTGCTGTCGTCCGGGGTCCGGCATCTGTCGTTCGCCTCTTTTGTCGTGTTTGATGTTGCGTGTTCTGCGAGCGACCTTGCACAGGTTTTCAGCCCGTTGCCCCAGGTGCGCCCGGGTAAATGGTACCCACCCGCTGGGACATGGTTCGCCATAGCTAGCGTTTTGACAATGGGAGGCAGGCGAGCGGCGTAGACATCGGCGCCGAATCAGAAGCAAACGATGCCGCCTATCTCAACCCTGTGTCTTTCGATGGTTTTTGCCGCCAGCAGTTATCACCCGGTAGAAAGTAAAGCCGTCTTCGTTTTGATAGGCCTGGAGCGTTGAATCGGTGCCACGAAGGGCATCTTCCAGTGCGGCGATTATCTCGCTTCCTTTCCCAGGTGAGGGTTCATTTGCCAATTCGGCCAAATAAAGACTTGCGAGGTTTGCATAGTCCTGTGGCGTCATGATGCTTGAATTGGATTCAGGGGTCGCTCTTTTTGTGGGGGAAGCCTCGTAAAGCGCGGCCGCTTTTGCATAATTCTTCGGTATCCATCTGCCGAATAGATACTCCCTTGCAAGGCGCAGCTTCATCGAGGGAGATTCCATTTCGGAAAGAATGGCATTGCCCCTATCGGCTGAGGCGTTCGAAATCAAGCCACGCAAATGTAATCCGGCATACTGGATTCGTTGATACCACATGA
The DNA here is from genome assembly GCF_046116915.1 of Collinsella sp. wc0583. Taxonomy (NCBI): domain Bacteria; kingdom Bacillati; phylum Actinomycetota; class Coriobacteriia; order Coriobacteriales; family Coriobacteriaceae; genus Collinsella; species Collinsella sp. wc0583. Next base: position 247,370 of record NZ_JBJXBN010000004.1, read on the forward strand.
GGCCATCTACGCCCCGTTTTTCAAAATAGTAGGCTGCCTTTTCGTAGTCGACGGGAGTGATTTCATCACCTGAATAATACGCATCCGCGAGGTTCGATGCTGCGAGTGTAAATCCTTCGGCCACTAATGCCTCATTGAAGCTGTGCCAAAGGTGGAAGGACGCGCGAGAGTCGTTAGGGAGTTTGCAGATCCATTTCGGAAATGCGGCGCCGTAGGCATTCAGGGGATCGCGAGATGTCGCTATGTCATGCGCCTCGGTTTCCGCTTGTCGTTTTAGCTCCGCTATTTGAGCATAGCGCGCATCGTATTCCTCCCTGTTCCTTTCTCGCGTCTCTCGGATCATCTTGATGGACTCTTCGAAATACTCCTTGTAATGGCTTTCCTTCAGCGAGCTATTTGCGCTCTTCACAAAAAGCTCCATGCGGTCAAGGGCCTCGCATGACCACGGTTTGACGTACTCCATGGGTTCGTTTGTCGATTCGTGCGAATCGTAGTTTTTGTCATCCACGATTTTTACGAAGAGCTCGTATTGCTCTTTAGAGAGCCATATGCCCAAGGGGTGAATGTGCAGGACGATCGTTCGCAGCGCGGTTAGGTCCCAGCTGCCCATGTCCATTTTCTCGAGACCAACGCGGTCAAGTGGCGCGGTTACCGCGTCATAGCTAGGCTTAAAGCGAGGGTTCTCGTCGCCCCTGCGGCGCGCCTCGTCGCAAATGGACTCAACCTGCCTTGTCCAGCTTTCACTATCCGGGCACCTTTCTTTGACCCATAGCTTTAAATACTCTTGGATTATTCTTGTCGCGGTCTTTTTTACGTTGTAGATAATCTGGCTACTGTCGTTCATCTCTGCTCCGTCCCGCAGGTCAGAGCCTTTAAAAGGGTGTCTTTGCTCTCCGAATCGAGTCGATTGGGGTTGTTTTCTTGTTGGCGGCTTTTCAGGCCAATTGCAAAATAGCAGCTTCCAGTGCGGCTTTATAGCCCTCTGCGACCGCTTCGTAATCTCGCATATAGGATTCGAAGTCGGAGGCGGCGGCATTCGGGAAGCTCCCGACCCATCGTTTTCCCTTCGGCTTCGCCAGCTTCACCGCGCCGCCCATTCCGAATAGCCACCTGAAAAAAGTGGGTGACAGCATCACGTTGACGCAGGCGTAGCCGACGACATTGTCTCCGCCGCTCTCGTCGATATGGCAGAACTTGAGGTCGTGGCCGAACCTTTCGTAAACGTACTTGGCATGACTGCCGGAGACTTTGAGGAACAGTGTCCTGGCGGTGTCCGAGCCGAACATGTCGATCCGCTGGCGCGTGTCCGCGACAACCCGCGTCCTCAGCGCTTCGACCTTTTCATAGTCCGACAGCGGCTTTCCGGTGACAACTGGGTCTACGATATCGTCTAGTCGGTGGAAGTAGGGGCTTGAGGAACCGCTTTCGTCGACATGCATGATCTCGAGGTAGTATCTGCCGAAGCTGAACACGATCGCCACCGGGTCCTCCTCGTACGGCCCGATTTTTACGATTGATCCGTTCATTAGGTGAACCTGCTTCTTGAAGGCCATCCTTTCGTTCGTCCGAATCGCTTGAGATGCGGCATGGAGGACGCTGAAAATCGCGTCAGTGTCCTTGCCGGCCTTGCGGTCGACGAACACGGTCTCCACGCTTTCGTCGACGTCGTAGTCGGAAGAGAATGCAAGCACCTTCGAGGAGATTTCGTCTTTCTGCCCCTCGCCGATGAAGGAGCTCGTCCCCAGCACGTCCGAGATGAGAATCGCCTCCTCGGACGACAAGGGCTTGTTCACGGCCCTGAACCCGACGTTCTCGCCGTGGCCTGGTATCGCTACGCGGATCCCCATTGGCATGCTTTCGCTTATCTGGTGCAGGTCCTTGAGGATGGCGTTCTCCGACGTCGGCTTTTCGGAGCAGATGCCTATGACGCGTGCGATTTCCGATGCGGATATGCCCGTTCTCTCGTCAGTGAATCGGACGAGAAGGTCGAGGACGGACAGGATCCTGCTTCTCGATGTGCCGCTCGCTGCGAATCCGGATTCCTTTAACTCGGAGATCTCCTCCTCGGTAAATGTCCTAGACATGGCAGGCCCTCCATAAACAGCATTATTACCTATGAAATTGTAGGTAATCAAAGCCTGTCAGAGGAGACGAAATTCCGATGGCGGTTGAAAATAAGGGCCGAAGCAATGGAAAAGAGCGAAGGAGATAACCATGAACAATGCTAGACAGGCGGTAGGCATCCCGACGATTTCGCCAATCGAAGCCGTAGCGGAGATGGCGTGCGATGACGGAAAGAAGGCCCTCGGCTTTTCGTCGGAACAGCTGATTGCCGCTTGCGGCCTGGTTTTGATGGGCGTCGTGATTTTAGCCGTGTCGAACTACAGCCTCGCCATCGCCAAGGGGGATTTCAGGCTAGACCTGCGCCCTGCGTACTAGGCGATACACCCACGCGAAAACAATAACCGCTGTTGTGGGGTGCAGCGCCGGCGACGCGCGCCAAAGAATCAACGCTCGATTTAAATGATAGGAGACCATATGGAACGCAGCGATTTTCCCGAAGTTGGCACCAGGTTGACGTACGGGGAGGCGATCCCCGCATACAACCGCTTCGAGCGATCGATGCTTGAGAGGGTGTACGGGGATCGCCTCCCCGTACGTCAACTTTACCTCAATGGTCGACCTTACGGCCTTTACCCGTGAGGATCAAAATGAAGCCATTGAGTCGGTGCTCAACACTTACGCCGTTCGATATGGCGATGACTATGCGGCCTCGGGCTGGGGTGCCTCGCCTCCTGCATCGCGATCTTCCTCGCGGCGCTCGCCGTGGCGTGGGCGGCAGCGGGACGCGCCCTGCGACCGGTGGCGGAGGCCGCGGCGCGGGAGCACGCGTTCGTTTGCACCGCCTCGCACGGCCTCGTCACCCCGCTCATGGCGGTGACCGCGAACTGCGACGTGCTTGAGGCGGAGGCATCCGATCAGGCCGGCCTTGCGTCCTGGGTCGCCAACATCCGTCCAGCGGCGGACGAGATGGCGACTCGCATCGCCGACATGCTCATGCACGTGGGCGGCGACTAGCCAGGGCGATCCCCGCAACGGGCATTATTATCCGGGAAGCGTTTGGTTGCGAGCCACGCCGGTGCGCGGGGCCTGAGTCGTCAGGCCCCGCACAGGGGGACCG